>NZ_PSUG01000072.1:0-11478 GCF_002931755.1 Rathayibacter sp. AY2B3
CCAGGCGCCCTCGACGAGCACGTCGTCGTGGCCGACGCGGACGTCGGCGTGGATCGCCGGCGTCCGCGGCTCCGGCTTCACGCTGCTGGTGATGGGGATCATGATCCTGGCGGTGGTCGTGCTCGCCCCGAGCATCAAGAACTTCGTCGAGCAGCGCGCCGAGATCGCCGAGCTGCAGCGCTCGGTCGATGCGGCCAAGACGCAGGCGCAGAACCTAGACGAGGAGCGCACCCGCTGGTCGGACCCGGCGTTCATCCGCGCGCAGGCCCGCGAGCGGCTCTACTTCGTCATGCCCGGGGAGGTCAGCTACCTCGTGCTCGACGACGTGACGCTCGCCCAGCAGGCGCAGCAGCCCGCGAGCGACACGGTGCAGGAGACCCCGAGCGACTGGGCCGGCTCCCTGCTGTCCTCGATCGCGGTCTCGGGCCTCGGCGAGGCGACCGCCGACGAGCCGGCGCCGACCCCGTAGGTCCCGCTCGGCCCCGCGTACACTGGAGCGTCCTCCCGGCCGTCCGTCCTCTGGAGCCCCCGTGACCACGCCCCCCTTCGATCCGCCGTCCGAGCGCGACATCGCGGTCGTCTCCGCCCAGCTGGGCCGTCCCGCCCGCGATGTGGTCGGGATCAGCGCCCGCTGCGTCTGCGGCGACCCGACGGTGGTCTCCACGAGCCCGCGCCTGTCCGACGGCACGCCGTTCCCCACCTTCTACTACCTGACCCACCCCGCCGCGACGGCCGCGATCTCGCAGCTCGAGGCCACCCAGGTCATGGTCGAGTACAACGGGATGCTCGCCGAGGACGAGGATCTGCGCGAGGCCTACGCCGCGGCGCACCGGGGGTTCCTGGCCGACCGCGAGAGCGTCGGCTCCGTCCCCGAGATCGCGGGCATCTCCTCCGGGGGCATGCCCTCGCGGGTGAAGTGCCTCCACGCCCTCGCGGCGCACGCCCTCGCGGCGGGCCCCGGCATCAATCCGATCGGCGATCTGGCCCTGGCCCGCGCCGACTGGTCTCCCGAGCGCTGCGCATGCAGGCCGCTCGACGCGTAGCCGCTCCTACCGGAGCCACGGAGGCGCCACCACCGGCGCGCTCTTCGCTAAGCTGATTCCCAGTCGGGGTCAGTGCTGCCCACCGCATCGAGAGCGGGCACTTCGCATTGCGTGAGGGTGTTCGCATTGTCCATCCCTCTTGGAGAGTCAACCGTGCCCAGAATCCTGATCGTCGGAGGCGGCTACGCCGGTTTCTACACCGCGTGGAAGCTCGAGAAGCAGCTCCGCCCGCACGAGGCAGAGGTCACGATCGTCGACCCGCTGCCCTACATGGCGTACCTGCCCTTCCTCCCCGAGGTCGCCGCGGGGTCGATCGAGCCCCGCCACGCGATCGTCTCGCTCCGCCGTCACCTCAAGAAGACCGCGATCCTCGCCGCCAAGGTGACGAAGATCGACCACGCGAACCGCACCGCGACGATCACCCCGACCGTGGGCGAGCCCTACGAGTTCGAGTACGACCAGATCGTCGTCACCGCCGGCTCCGTCTCGCGCACCTTCCCGATCCCGGGCGTCGCCGACAACGCGATCGGCCTGAAGACGATCGAGGAGGCGACCGCGATCCGCGACCGCATGCTCACGAACTTCGACAAGGCCGCGTCGCTCCCGGCCGGTCCCGAGCGCTCGCGCCTGCTGACCGTCACGGTCGTCGGCGGCGGGTTCGCCGGCATCGAGGTCTTCGCGGAGCTGCGCTCCTTCGCGAGCGCGCTGCTCAAGCGCTACCCCGAGATCGACTTCGAGGAGACGCAGTTCCACCTCATCGAGGCGATGGGCCGGATCATGCCCGAGGTCGCCCTCGAGACGAGCCACTGGGTGCTGAAGAACCTCGACCAGCGCGGTGCCACCGTGCACCTCGACACGCAGCTCAAGTCGGCCGAGAACGGCGTCATCCAGCTGTCGACGGGCGAGAGCTTCGAGTCGGACCTCATCATCTGGACCGCGGGCGTCATGGCGAACCCGTCGATCAAGAACTCCGACCTGCCCATCGAGGAGCGCGGCCGCCTGCGCGTGCGCGCCGACCTCCGCGTCGGCCACGACGACGTGCTCGTCGAGGGCGCCTGGGGCGCCGGCGACGCGACCGCCGTCCCCGACCTCACCGGCGGCGGCGTCGGCGGCTTCTGCGTGCCGAACGCCCAGCACGCCGTCCGCCAGGGCAAGCTCATGGCCAAGAACATCACCGCGGTGCTCCGCGGCGAGGAGCCGGTCGACTACGTGCACAAGAACCTCGGCGCGGTCGCGGGCCTGGGCATCGGCATCGGCGTGTTCCAGTCCGGCAAGATCGCGGTGAAGGGCTTCCCCGCCTGGGTGATGCACCGCGGCTACCACGGTCTCGCCATGCCCTCGTGGGAGCGCAAGTTCCGCGTGGTCTGGGGCTGGTGGAACAACCTCTGGCTCGGCCGCGACATCGCCTCGATCGAGGCCCGCGAGTACCCCCGCGGCTCCTTCGAGACCTACGCGTCGCGTCCGCGTCCGGCGGCCCCCGCCGCCGAGGCTCCGGCCGCGCAGGCCCCGGCGCAGATCCCCGGCCAGGCCGGTGCTCCGGTCCCGGTCGGCGGCGAGCCCGCCAAGTCCTGACACCGCCGCCGGGAGGATCGCTCCTCCCGGTGGTCGCCCCCATAGCCCAATCGGCAGAGGCAGACGACTTAAAATCGTCTCAGTCTGGGTTCGAGTCCCAGTGGGGGCACTCCGTCCGACGCCCGCTCCTCTAGGCGGCGCGGGCGTGCGCGCTGCGTCGAGCGGGCTCGAGCAGGGCGGCCTCGAGGGCCTCGGTGATCTCTCCCGGGGTGCAGTCGGCGCAGAGCACGACGAGCTCCTCCTCGGTGTCGCGGCCGCCGGAGCGGTCGAGGACGACGGCGTCGGTTCCGCAGAGTGCGCATTCGATCATGCGGGTACCGTACGTCCGACCTCCGACATGCGCGCGGCAGTGCCCCGGCGCGTCTCGCCCGGATCCGATCCGGGCGCCGGGTCCGACTCCGGACCGGTCGTCCTCCCGACCGGAGGACCCCGGTGTTCGGGAATCGGACGAGGATCCCGCGCGCCCGCGCCGCCTCGCCTAGAGTCGTCACCGGGCGGTTCCGCGCCCGGGCGCCCGCGTCCGGAGGCGAGCCGCCCGGTCCACGGCGGGCGCCGGAACGGTCCCGCTTCTCGTGCCCGCGGGCACTGTCATGCACCGCCCGGCGACGGGCGGCCGGGAGGCCCCCATGGGGAAGCTGCTCTACGGAGCCTCGGGAGTCGAGATCGAGTTCGACGACCGCACGCTCACGCACGTCCAGATCGTCATCGCCAACAAACTGCGCCGCCGCGAGAGCTTCTTCTTCTCCTGGCGGGACGACCCCGCGGTCGGCGACGGCCGCTCGAGCATCTGGCTCGACCCCTCCGTGCCCCTCTACTTCAAGTACTTCGGCGGCCGGGTCCCCTCGATCAACCGCACCTGGATCGATCTGCTGACCGTGTCGGCGAACTCGTCCGGCGGGCTCCAGCTCGTGCAGGAGCCGGACGCCGCCCCTACCCCGCCGCCGAAGGGCGAGCAGGGCGTCTGACCCCCTCACCCCGCCCCTCCCCGGAGAAGAGCCTCATGCAGCGCGACGTCTCGGCCCACCTGACCCTCGACGTCGCGGCTCCGGCCGCCCTCGTCCTCTCGATCGCCGTGGCCGACGCGTACGGGGCGGAGGAGTCGCTGACCCTCAGCGTGGACGGCCGCCCGCTCGCGGCTCGCGAGGTGGTCGACCAGCACGGCACCCGGCTGCACGTTCTCGACGCGCCGATCGGGCACCTGGTGATCGACTACTCCGCGCGCGTCCTCGGCCGCCTCGCTCCGCTCGAGGGCGACGAGGTGGACCGGCTGCGGTACCTGAGGCCGAGTCGCTACGCCGAGTCGGACGTGCTGTGGGCGACGGCCCGGGCCGAGTTCGCCGGCCTCGCCGGGGCGGACCTCCTGCACGCGGTGAGCTCCTGGGTCGGCACGCGTCTGGCGTACGTGCCCGGCTCCAGTCTTCCGACGGACGGGGCCGAGCGGACGCTGCTCGCCCGCCGCGGAGTCTGCCGGGACTTCGCGCACCTCGTCGTCGCCCTCCTCCGGGCGCTGGACGTGCCCGCCCGGCTGGCGGCCGTGTACGCACCGGGGCTGCAGCCGATGGACTTCCACGCGGTCGCGGAGGCCTGGATCGAGGGGGAGTGGCGGGCGGTCGACGCGACGACGCTCGCGCCGCGGTCGAGCCTCGTGCGGATCGCCACGGGACGCGACGCGGCCGACACCGCGTTCCTCGGCGTCTACGGCGGTATCGCGACGCTGCGGGAGCTGACCGTCGGCGCCGTGGCCGATGTGCTGCCGGGGGACGACCTCGACCGGCCCGTCTCGATCGGCTGAGCGGGCCGCCGAGCCCGGCTACTGAGCGGGCCGCCGAGCCCGGCTACTCCGACTCGACGAAGCGCCGCCAGGCCCAGATCGACGTGCACACCGCGCTGAAGGCGACGACGGCGAAGAGCACCGGGCCCGCTCCGCCGTCGGTCGACCAGGACGCGATGGTCGGGGTGAGCAGCACGAACAGCACGGTCGTCGCGAGGAGCGTGAGCCCGAGCCAGAGCAGCGGGGACCACTGCAGGATGCTGCGGCCGGCGGGGCGCCCGACCGGGAACAGCAGCACCACGCTCGAGCCGACAGAGATCAGCGTGGTTGCGCTCAGCACCTCGGCGAGGAGCACGGAGCCGAACGAGCCGTCGGGCGGGACCACGGCGGAGGCGCCCCAGGCGAGTCCGGCGAGCCCCAGCAGCGAGACGACGCGGACGGTCGAGAGCTTCGCCCGGTCGACGGCCGACGCGCCCTCGGGGAGGACGAGGCCGATCACCACGCCGAAGAGGAGCGCCGGGTCCAGCCCTGCGAAGCGCGAGACGAGAGCGGCCGCCGCGACCAGGAGCAGCGCGCGGGGAGCGGCGACGACGCCGATCCCGCTGAGGCCGATCCGCCGCCCGACCACCGCGGGGACGGCGGCGGCGACCGCGTTGACCACGGCGACGGCCACGATGACGGCGATCAGCAGGCGCAGGTAGGCCGGCTGGCTGTCGACGCGCCCCGAGAGCAGGACGAGGCCGGCTGCGCAGCCGATCATCCCGACGACCATCGGGCGCGGCGAGGCGGGACCGGCGTTCGGCTTGTCGTCGTACTCGACGGCGGCGCGGTTGCGGCCCGTGAGGTGCCAGCTGCGCTCGGCGCGGGGCGCGCGCCCGGCCGCGGCGAGGCGGGCCGGCACGACGACCAGGGCGAGCGAGAGCAGTGCGAGGGCGAGGGAGCGCATCCAGTCGGCCATCGAGACGACGGGCGATCCGGCCGACAGTGCGGTGGTCATGCCGGTCGCCGAGTTCCAGCCGCCCGGCTGCGAGTCGGCGCCGGGGGCGGGCTGCGGCGGCACGTCCCCGGCGTCCTGGTCGGGAGCGGGGACCGGCGCTGCGGTGGGCTCGGCGGTCGGCTCGTCGTCGGGAGCGGGCGCGGCCTCTCCGGGGCGGACGGGCGACGGGGACGCGGTCGGCACCGCGCTGCTCGGAGCGGGAGACGCGGTGGCCCCGGGAGCGGTGGGAACTGCTCCGGGAGCGGCCGGGGTCGTCGCACTGGGCGTACCGGTGGGGGCGGTCGTCGCCGCCGCGAAGGTCACGTCGATCCAGGGGCTCGGCGGGCTGTAGTTGCCGGCGCTGTCGCCGGCGATGGCGGAGACCCGGTGCGCACCTGCCGTGATGGTGCCGCCGGTGCAGCTCCAGGCGCCTCCGCTGACCGCCGCGTCGCAGGTGTTGACCCGGTCGACGTACACGTACGCGCGAGTGCCGTCCACGCCGGTCCCGGAGTAGGACGCGCCGCTGAGCGGCAGGGCAGCGCCGTCCGACGGCGAGGCGAGGGCAGGGGCGGCAGGAGCGGCGGTGTCGACCACGAGGGTCACCGGTGCGCTGGCCGGCGAGGCGGCGCTGCCGGCGAAGGAGGCGGTCTGCGTCGCCGTGACGCGGTAGCTGCCCGGCGCCGGAGTGGGGGCGAGCTGGCAGAACCATGCGCCGCCGGAGTCGGCGGTGGCCAGGCACGCGGCGCCGCCGTTCGAGACCGCGGCGACGCTCGCGCCGGGGTAGGCCGTGCCGCGGACCGAGCCCGCCGAGGTCGCCGAGCCGTCGACCGACTCGATGACGGGGGCGCTGAGGACGGCGATCGGGACGGCGGCCGAGGTCGTTCCGCCGCCGGCGAGGAGCTCCACCACGACCAGGGTCGCCGGCCCGTCGTCGAGGGAGACGGCGCAGCTCCAGCCGCCGTCGGGGCCCGCGGTGGTGATGCAGAGGGGGTCGCCGCCGCCGCGGAGCCCGACCTGCACCTGGTCCCCGGCGGTCGCCGTACCGGTGACCGTCGTCGCTCCCGTCCCGAGGACCGCGCCGGAGGTGGGAGCGGTGATCGCGAGAGCGGCGGCCTGCGCGGCCGGCGCGGCCAGCCCGGAGACGGAGGCGACGGCCGCGAGCAGAACCAGCAGCAGGGCGGCGGTGCGCCGCGGGGATCGGCGGAGTCGGGGCACCGGCACGGCCGGTGAACCCCCCGGTACTGCCACGTCGACGCCCGATTTCACGATGCGTCCATTGCACGGGGGCAGGGGGGAGCTGTCAAGCGCGCCGCACCACTGTTCCCGGATGTACACCATCCGGAGGAGGCGTCTCAGCCGGTCGGGGGAGTCGGGAGGATCCGGGAGAGCGCTTCCGCGAGAATATACCCGTCGATCAGATCCGGAGGACAGTGGAATGAGCGAAGACGAGGCCCGCGGGCGCGATCGGCGGGAGGTGCGCGTCGAGGCCGCGCGCTTCGACGATCCGCGCGAGCTCGGCGGGCTCCTGCCGCCGGGCCTGCGCATCGGACTGGCGCAGAGCGCCTTCCAGACGGAGGGCTCCCTCGAGACGGGCGGCCGGGGCCGGTCGGTGTGGGACGACTTCGCACTGCGACGGGGGACGATCGCCGAGGAGGCCACTCCCGAGATCGCGACGGACTTCCTCCTGCGCTGGCGCGAGGACCTCGCGCTGCTGGTCGATCTCGGCGTCGACGAGCTCCGGCTCTCGGTCTCGTGGCCCCGGCTGCAGCCCGACGGCCGCGGACCGATCGACCGCGGAGGGCTCGGCTTCTACGACCGCCTGCTCGACGGGCTCGCCGAGACGGGGATGCGGGTCGCGCTGACCCTGCACCACCGCGACACCCCGTCGGCGCTCAGCGGCGGCTGGATGAACCGCGACACCGCGTTCCGCTTCGGCGATCTCGCGTTCGAGCTGGGCGGGCGGTTGGGCGATCGGGTCGCCGACTGGATCACCCTCGACCAGCCGTCGACAGTGATGCTCGAGGGCTATGCGCTCGCGCGGCAGGCGCCGGGCGCCGGGCGGCTGTTCAGCGCCCTGCCGGCGCTGCACCACCAGCTGCTCGGGCACGGCGTGGCGCTGGAGGCGCTGCGAGCGGCGGAGGTGACGGGGAGGATCGGCCTGGTCGACGCGCTCGCGCCGGTCGAGCCCGCCTCCGACGACGACCGGGACCGCGCCTTCGCCTCCCTGGCGGACGTTCTTCGGAACCGCCTGGTCGCCGACGCGGTGCTGACCGGGTCCTACCCGGTCGGACCGGAGGAGCTGCCGCCCTTCCTCGGCGCCCTCGCGCAGGCGGATCCGGTCGACCTCGCGCGCATCTCGGCTCCAATGGACTTCTACGCGGTCGCGCCGCTGCCTCCGCTGCGGATCGCGGCGGGCCGCGACCCGGCGCTGCCGACCGGGGCGGGCGCTCCTCCCGCGCTCCCCTTCCACACGGCGCCCTGGCCGGAGCTGGACCGCACGGGCGACGGCTCGCCGGTCGCGCCCTGGGCGGTGGTCTCGGTGCTGCGCTCCCTCGTGGAGCGCTACGGCGACACCCTCCCTCCGCTGGTCGTCACCGCGCTCGGCGCGAGCTACCCGGACGAGCCCGACCGCGAGGGAGCGATCGTCGACACCGAGCGGATCCGCTGGCTGGGGGCGCATCTCGCCGCCCTGGCCGAGGCCGTCCACGACGGACTGCCGGTCGAGGCCGTGCAGCTCTGGACCCTGGTCGACGCGTTCGAGTGGCAGCACGGCTACAGCCGCCCGCACGGGCTCGTGGCGGTCGACACGCGCAGCCGCGACCGCGTGCCCAAGGCGTCGTTCGACTGGCTCCGGCGCGTCCTCGACGCCCGCTCCTGACGCGGGGGCGTGGGAGACTGCCGCCGTGCGCAGCCTCCTCGCCCTCGCCTCCGTCCTCCACGCCGACGCCGCCCCCGTGCTCGCCGCCCTCGCGGACGTCCTCGCCGCTGACGGCGCCTACGAGCGTCGGGGGAGCGGGCTCGAGCGCCGGCTCCCCGTGCTCGGCGTCGAGCAGTGGCGGGTCCTGGCGGACGAGGAGGGGGCCCGGGTCGAGTGCGAGCTGGTCGCGGCGCCCGCTTCGTCAGCCCTCGCCGGGGTCCTCCTGCGGCGGCGGATCCGCGAGGCGCCGGAGCGGTTCCGCGCCGTCGTGACCGCGGTCGCCGACGCGGTGGAGTGACGCTCCGCGCAGGTCCGGGCGGGTCCGCTCCGCCGCCCGCTCTCCGCTCCGCCTCCACCCCGCGCCAGCGCCCCCCGAACGGGGAATGCGCGGGCGCTCCCCGCTGTTGTCTACCGATGACGGGACGGGGCTCGGCGCCCCGCCCAACGGACAGCTCGGAGGAGCCAGAGGCAGATGGCAGGAACAGGGATGAACAAGGGTCGAGGGGCGCGCGGCAGTGACGACGAGATCGTCTACCGCCGCCACGCGAACGGACGCGGCATGGTCGCTCCCGGATCGCGCGTCTCGGCGACCGCGTACGTGGAGACCGGCGCCTACGTGGAGCCCGGCGCGACCGTGGGCGAGCGCGCCTGGATCGGCGCGGGCAGCTGGGTCGACCGCGACGCCATGATCGGACACAGTGCCTTCATCGGCGCGAACGTGCACGTCGGGCCCGAGGCGATCATCGGGCCGGGGGCGCGGATCGGGAGCTACTCCCGCATCGGACGCTCGGCCGTGATCGCGACCGGCGCCCGCATCGACCGCGACACCGTGGTGCCCGACGGCGCCCGGAAGGGCCTCGACGAGGCGAGCGAGAGCGGCCGGCGCGCGGCCTGACCCCACGACCCTGTTCCGTCGGCTCCCCGGAGCGGCGGAATAGGGTCGTTCCATGTTCGAACTCCACCACCTCAGCGCGCAGGAGCAGTGGGACTGGCTGCAGCGCGGAGAGGTCACGCCTCTCGAGCTCGCCGACCACTACCTCGCCCGGATCGAGCGCTGGAACGGGGACCTGGGCGCCTTCGCCACGGTGACCGCCGATCAGGCGCGGGAGCGGGCCGCAGCGCTCGGCACCGAGCCCGGCACCGCTCCGCTCTGGGGCCTGCCGAGCGGCGACAAGGACCTCTGGCGGCGCGCGGGCGTGCGGACCGCGTCCGGATCCCGGCTCCGTGAGCACCACGTGCCCACTGACTCCGACGAGATCGTCGAGGTGCTCGACGCGGCGGGAGCGGTCAGCCTCGGCAAGACCGCGGCGCCCGAGTTCGGGATGCCCTCCTACACCGAGACGCGGATCGGCCCGCCCGCCGTCACGCCCTGGGACACCCGCCTGGGGGCCGGCGGATCCAGCGGAGGAGCAGCGGTCGCCGTCGCCGCGGGACTGCTGCCGTTCGCCCCCGCGTCGGACGGCGGCGGGTCCATCCGCATCCCCGCCGCGGCCTGCGGACTGGTGGGGCTGAAGCCCTCCCGCGGACGCGTCGCCGCGCTCTCCGGCATCGGCGGGGTCGGCGGCCTGACGGTCGCCGGGCCGATCACCCGCTCGGTCGCCGACGCGGGCCTCCTGCTCGAGGGCATGCTGGAGCGGACGAACGGCCGCCTCCCGCAGCGCTGGTCGCTCGGCGCGCCCGGTGACGGCGACGGCTCGTTCCTCGGCGCCGCGGTCCGGGGAGAGGGGCGCTTCCAGATCGGCGTGCTGACGGACTCGCCCTGGGACGAGGAGTACGAGATCGCTCTCGCTCCGGAGGCGCGCGCCGCCCTTGACGAGGGGATCGCCGCGCTGGCCGCCCTCGGCCACGGGCTCGAGGAGGCGTCGCTGCCCCCGAGCGCCGCGTACCCCGCCGCGTTCCGGACGCTGTGGCAGAGCGGCGCGGCGACCCTGCCCGTCGAGGGCGCAGACCTCGATCTGCTGGAGCCGCTGACCCGCTGGCTGGTGGAGGAGGGGCGTCGGCGATCCGCCCGCGAGATCGTCGAGGCGGCGTCCTGGCTCTCGGGCTACGAGCGCGCGGTGATCGCGGCGTTCTCCGGCGTCGACGCGGTCCTGACGCCGTCGCTGGCGATGACACCGCGCCCTGTCGGCTGGTACGACCTCGAGGATCCCGAGCGCAATTTCGAGCAGCAGTGCCTCTACACGCCGTACACGTCCTTCGTGAACGTGAGCGGCCTCCCCGCGATCACCCTTCCGCTGAGCACCACGGAGGAGGGCCTGCCGATGGGAGTCCAGCTGATCGGGCGGCCCGGCGGCGAGGCGACGCTGCTGGCGATCGGCGCGCAGCTCGAGCGACGGGCGCGCTGGCAGAGGCGGCACCCGCCGCAGTGGTGACGGAGGAGGCCGCCGTGGTGACGGATCCGTTCGCCGAGGTGGCGGGTCCGGACGCGGCCGCACGGCGGATGGTCAGGATCCGACTCTGGCCACTGAGGTAAGCCTTGCCTATACTCGAACGCGATGTGCATGTTCGAGGACCGCGACGGCTCCGCGCCGGTCGACGTGAAGCAGTTCCTGATCGCGGGCGACGAGACCGTCGTGCCATGGATCCAGAGCATCCTCGACACCCTCCCCGCGAACGCCCGCGGCCAGGTCTTCGTCGAGGTCGACGACGCGCGCGGACTCCCGCCGCTCGCCGCCCCCGGCCGGGTCTGCGTCACCTGGCTCGGCCGCTCGGAGCGCACGGGCGCCCCCGGCACCGGGGAGCGCTGCTCCCGCGGAGTCGCGCTCGACCGCGCGGTCCGGGCGTGGGTCGGCGAGATGTCGGTCGTCGACGGCGACTACCCGTGGGCCGACGACCGCCACGACTTCTGCGCCTGGATCGGCGGGGCGGGCCCCGTCGTCGCCGAGCTCGCCGCCGACGTCGAGGCGCGCCTGCGCACCTCCGCCGAGCACCCCGCGCGCTGACCGTCCGCCGGGCGTCCCGGCTCAGTGTTAGGCAAGGCTAACCTTCTGTGCGAGACTGAGGCGATGCCTCCGACGACCGCCGCCCCCGCCCGACCGGCCTACCGGCCGTACCTCGCGACCGTCGCCGCAGCGACCCGGATCGCCCCGCACTTCATCCGCGTGACCCTCACCGGCACAGGCCTCGACCACGTCGGCTGCACCGGCCCCGACCAGCGCATCAAGCTCGTCGTCCCCACCGCCGCCTCCGACGCCCCCGC
>NZ_PSUG01000073.1:0-11297 GCF_002931755.1 Rathayibacter sp. AY2B3
TGGAGGCGCCGACTCGGCGTCTCGGCCTCATCGCGCTCATCGCGACCCTCGGCGGCCTCCTCTTCGGCTACGACACCGGCGTCATCAACGGCGCCCTCGAGCCGATGTCGGCCGAGCTGGGCCTCACCGCGCTGACCGAGGGAGTCGTCACCAGCTCGCTCCTCTTCGCCGCCGCGATCGGCGCGATCTCGGGCGGACGCCTCGCCGACGCCCTCGGGAGGCGGACCACGATCCGCCTGCTCGCGGTGCTCTTCCTCGTCGGCGCCCTGGTCTGCGTGGTGGCGCCGGGCTTCGGCGTGATGGTCCTCGGACGGGCAGTCCTCGGCCTGGCCGTCGGCGGCGCCTCGGTGGTCGTGCCGATCTACCTGTCCGAGATCTCCCCCTCCGAGATCCGCGGCTCCCTCGCGGGCCGCAACGAGCTGATGATCGTGATCGGCCAGCTCGCGGCCTTCGTGGCCAACGCCGTCATCGGCACCGTCTGGGGCGAGCTGCCCGGCGTCTGGCGGATCATGCTCGCTGTCGCCGCGCTGCCTGCCGCCGCGCTCCTCGTCGGCATGACCCGGGTCCCGGAGTCGCCGCGCTGGCTGATCGCGCACGGTCGCCGCGATGAGGCCCTCGACGTGCTCACCACCATCCGCACGCCCGACCGGGCCCACGCGGAGGCCGAGACCATCGCCCGCTCGATCGGCGCGAAGGACGGCCCGAGGATCCCCCTGCTGCAGGCGCTGCGCGAGCGCTGGGCGGTGCGCATCCTCCTGGTGGGGATCGGGATCGGAGTCGCCCAGCAGCTCACCGGCATCAACTCGATCATGTACTACGGCCAGTCGGTGCTGAAGGAGGCGGGCTTCGATCACGACGGCGCACTCGTCGCCAACATCGCGCCCGGGGCGATCGCCGTGATCGGCGGCCTGATCGGGCTGCGGCTCATGCAGACGATGAACCGCCGCACGACCCTCCTGCTCGGCTACTCCCTGACCACTGCGATGCACTTCCTGATCGGCATCGCCTCCGTCGCGCTCCCCGTGGGCAACCCGGCGCGGCCGTACGTCATATTGGTGCTGGTCGTCGCGTTCGTGGGCAGCATGCAGACCTTCCTCAACATCGTCACCTGGGTGATGCTGTCCGAGATCTTCCCGCTGCGGATCCGCGGCGTCGGCGTCGGCATCGCGATCTTCTGCCACTGGATCACGAACGCCGTGCTCGGCCTGTTCTTCCCGACCCTCGTCTCCGGGGTCGGCATCACCGGCACGTTCTTCCTGTTCGGCGCCGTCGGCCTGCTCGCACTCGTCTTCATCTGGAAGCGCGTGCCCGAGACCCGCGGCCGAGCGCTCGAGGAGGTCGAGGCGGGCGTCCTCTCCGGCGAGCTCCTGCGCCGCTGACGCCCGCCCTCCCCTCCGCGAGATGCCACTTGTGGCGCCCGTCCGCGGCGTGTCGCCCTCACAAGTGGCATCTCGCGGGAGGGTGGGAGAGAGGCGGCGGCGCCTACTGGTAGGTGACGAGGTCGGGGAGGGGGCGGACCTCGGCCATGGTCTCGGCGGGAGTGAGCATCGGCGCGTCCTCGTCGTAGAAGTTCTTCCAGCCCCAGGCGATGCCCTCGGGGGCGCCCTCGTGCAGCGCGTCCCAGGTCGCCTGCTTGTCGGGCTGCGAGCCCTGGCCGTCGACGTGGATGAGGAACTCCAGCTCGGGCCGGTCTCGGCGGATGGTGTCGCGGTCCTGCAGCATCGACAGCCGGAACTGGTGCAGCACGAACATCTTCGGCGGCAGCCCTTCGCTCTGCACCAGGTCGGCCAGCCACTCCGACACGCTGTCGACCTCGGCGGCCGAGACGCGCCCGATCTGCTCCAGCGGCTTCTGGCCCGGCAGCAGGCGCCACTCCGGGTCGAGCGCGAGACCGACGTTGGGCAGCGTCAGCAGGTCCGCGTACTGCTTCGCCTGGGTGAGGAAGTCGGTCAGCCCCGACTGCAGGTCGAGCACCACGTACATCCCGGCCGCCTGCGCCGCGTCGATGTAGGGGCGGATGTCGGCGGCGTCGAGCTCGTTGGAGTAGTCGCCGTCCTTGCCGGGGTCGCCCGCCGCGACCGTGGTGATGATCTCGAGACTCGGCACGACCTGCTTGTCGGTGAGCGTCCGGTACGGCTCGGCCACCGCCTCCGCGCGCGCGATCGTGGGCTCGAGTCCCTGCTCTCCCAGCACGCCGAGGACGGGTGCACCCGGAGTGCCGTAGATCGCGACGAAGAGGTGTCCGCCGAACATCCGCTGGCCGCCGCCCGGCAGCTGCCAGCCGCTCGCGGCCGCGCGCACGGCCCACTCGGGCTCGGGCTGAGCGGCGAGCACGGGGCCGAGCAGCAGCGTGCAGGAGGCGTCGGCCCCGGCGATCGCGGTCACAGCGGCACCCGAGGCGAGCAGGTCGTCGCCGTCGACCACGGTGACGGGCACGCCGGCCGCGCGGGCGGTCGCCAGTGCGGCGACGTCGGCGTCCTGCGCGCGGGCCAGACCGTGCAGGCCGGTCAGCGCGTCGGCCCGGGGCGGGAGGGCGCCGAAGGGGGCGTCGGAGGCGGTGGACGGCGCGGCGGCGGCGAGGTCGGCGAGCGCCAGGTCGGCCACGGTCACGCCGGACGCCGTGCTGAGGGCGGCAGCGTCGGAGGCGGAGGCGACGACATCGACGCCGGCGGGCGCAGTGACGTCGCCGATCGCGAGCACCCGGGTCACGCCGAGGCGGGCGAACTCGGCGGCGAGGGCGTCGGTGGTCGGAGCGGAGGAGGACGCGGTCGCGGATCCGGACGGGCCCGCCGAGTCGGACGGCGTCGCGGAGGCGGACGGCGTCCCGGAGGCCGTGGATCCCGCGGCCGCGGCGTCCGCGGTCGGGTCGGCCGTCGCTCCGGATCCCGCCGAGCCGACCAGCAGCGGCACGCCCCAGGCGATGCTCACCTGGGCGGCGCGCAGGCGGGACTCGGCGACGTCCTCGACCAGGACGACCAGCGGAGCCGCGGCGAACAGGGCCGCACTCGCGGCGAGCGCGTCCGGGGCGAGCGCCACCGGCCCGCTCGGAGCCGCGGTGCGGGTGCGGGGCGTCTCCTGCTGGGCGTCGTCCGGAGCGGAGGAGTCGGGCGTGCAGGCGCTGAGCAGCGGGAGCACCGCGAGACCGCCGATCACGACGCTGCGGCGCGAGAGCCCGGAGCGGGAGGGGACGGAACGGGGTGTCGAGGGCATGGCAGACCTCTCCTCTCGGAGCCCGATGGGGACTCTCTGGTGCGTGGCTGGTCCTCTCGACTATCGCAGGCCCGGCGGCTGCGAGCGCCGAGGGAGCCGTCCCGGGCGCGCCTCCGACGCCGTCCGGACATGCCGAAGGGGAGCGGCGCCGGAGCACCGCTCCCCTTCGAGAGGCTGGATCAGACCGTGCGGGGGGCCTTGGCGAGGTTGGCCTCGAGCTCCTCGCGGTTCTGCCGCACCACGTAGGCGGGGCGGTCGCGCTCGACGCGCCACGACTCGCTCAGCGGGGTGACCGCGACGGTGTCGAAGCCGATCCGGTCGTAGAGGTCGGTCACGAAGTGGATCGCCTCCGGGTAGTCGCTCGACGTCGCGAGGGCGCGGCGGTCGGGCGTTCCGGCCGGGGTGCCGTCGGTGGTGATGTCGGCGGCCATGATGTGGTTGAACGCCTTGACGACCTTCGACTCCGGGAGGTGCTGCTGCAGCATCTCGCTGGTCGTGGTCTCGCCCTTGTCGAGCGCCTCGATGCGGCCGTCGCGCTCGAAGTAGTAGTTGTTCGTGTCGAGGACGATCTTGCCGGCGAGCGGGGCGACCGGCACCTCCTCGAGGTTCTTCAGCGGCACCGTCACCACGGCGATCTCCGCGGCCTCGGCCGCCTCCTGTGCCGTGGCGGCGCGGGCCTTCGGGCCGAGCTCCGCGATGAGGTCGGCGAGGGTCTCGGGGCCGCGCGAGTTCGCGATGACCACCTCGTCCCCGAGGGCGATGACCGCCCGTGCGACCTGGCTGCCGATGTTGCCTGCTCCGATGATTCCGTACGTCGTCATGCTGAGGAGAACGCGGAGGGCGCCCCGGCATTCCGTCCTGCGGCGTTCTCCCACGCCGCACCCAGGTCGGCCCGTCCCTCCAGTAGCCTCGATCCTCGGGCGCCGCTGCCCGAGAAGGAGTCCGTGATGCCGCAGTTCGACCTCCCGCTCGACCTCCTCGAGCAGTACGCCCCCGAGATCCCCGAGCCCGCCGGGTTCGCCGAGTTCTGGCGCGACACGATCGCCGAGGCGCGCGCGGCCGCGACGGAGCCGCTGTTCGAGCCGGTCGACGCCGGATTCGGGCTGCTCGACACCGTCGACGTCACCTACTCCGGCTTCGGCGGCCACCCGATCCGCGCGTGGCTGATCCTCCCCCGCGGCGTCGAGGGCCCCCTCCCCGGGCTCGTGACCTTCATCGGCTACGGAGGCGGCCGCGGCCAGCTCGCGGAGTGGACCGCGATGTCGGCCGCCGGCTACGCGCACCTGGTCATGGACACCCGCGGTCAGGGGTCCGGGCACCGCTCGGGAGCGACGCCCGACCCGGTCGGCAGCGGGCCGCACGTCTCCGGCTTCATGACGCAGGGCATCGAGTCGCCCGCCGAGCACTTCTACCGCCGCGTCTTCACCGACGCCGTCCGCGCGCTCGACGTGCTGCGCGCGCACCCCGCGGTCGACGCCTCCCGCGTGGCCGTCTCGGGCGGCAGCCAGGGAGGCGGGATCGCCCTGGCCGTCACCGGGATCCTGGGCCTGCTCGGCGAATCGGAGTCTGCGCGCGCCGCGATCGTCGACGTGCCGTTCCTCTCCCACATCCCGCACGCCGTGCGGCTGGTCGACACGATGCCGTACGGCGAGATCGTGCAGTACCTGCACACCCACCGCGGCGCCGAGGCGCGCGTGTTCGACACCCTCTCGTACTTCGACGGCACCTCCTTCGCCCCCTACGCGCAGTCCCCCGCCCTGTTCTCGGTGGCGCTCCGCGACGACATCTGCCCGCCGTCCACCGTCTACGCCTCCTACAACCGCTACGCCGGACCCCGCGAGATCCGCGTCTACCCCTTCAACGGCCACGAGGGCGGCGAGGCGTTCCAGATCGGCGAGCACGTGCGCTTCCTGGGGCGCGAGCTGGCGTAGGAGGAGGAGCCGGCCGGTCGGCGGACGGGGGCGGTGCGAGGGGGCGGAGGAGTCGTTCCACGGGAACCGGCCTGCGTCGACGTCGTTCCGGGCGGCTCCCACTCCGAAGACGTCCGACACCTCCCGATGACCCGGATCGGCGGCGTCGCCGGATCGAGGGCGTACCCGAAACAACGCCGTCGCCGTCCCCTGGTCACGGCCGCGACCCGGATCAGACCGCCGGGCGCATCCGGCCCGCCGGACGCCTCGACGGGCGTCGCTTTGTGACGCCGTGCGTCGCGCTCGGTACCCGTTCGCGGCTCCGCTGGGCACTATCGACTCCATGACCCGCCAGATCCGCTTCAACGCCTTCGACATGAACTGCGTCGCCCACCAGTCCTCGGGGATGTGGCGCCACCCCCAGGACCAGTCCTGGCGGTACAAGGACCTCTCGTACTGGACCGACCTGGCGAAGCTGCTCGAGCGCGGCACGTTCGACGGGATCTTCATCGCCGACGTGCTCGGCACCTACGACGTCTACGGCGGCTCGAACGAGGCGGCGATCCGCCACGGCGCGCAGGTCCCCGTCAACGACCCGATCCTCCTCGTCTCGGCGATGGCCGCCGCGACCGAGCACCTCGGCTTCGGCATCACCGCGGGCACCGCCTACGAGCACCCCTATCCGTTCGCGCGGCGGATGTCGACGCTCGACCACCTGACGAAGGGCCGCGTGGGCTGGAACGTCGTCACCGGCTACCTCCCCAGCGCCGCACGCAACATGGGCCACGAGGACCAGCTCGAGCACGACGACCGCTACGACGTCGCCGACGAGTACCTCGAGGTGCTCTACAAGCTGTGGGAGGGGTCGTGGGAGGACGACGCGGTCGTCCGCGACCGCGAGTCCGGCGTCTTCACCGACCCGGCGAAGGTGCACGAGATCGGGCACCGCGGCAAGAACTTCACCGTCCCCGGCATCCACCTCTCGGAGCCGTCGGTGCAGCGCACCCCCGTCATCTACCAGGCGGGGGCGTCGCCGCGCGGCATCCGCTTCGCGGCGGGCAACGCGGAAGCGATCTTCGTCGCGTCCTCGACGAAGGCGGGCCTGAAGGCGACCGTCTCGCGCATCCGCGACGCTCTCGAGGCGGCCGGCCGCGACCGCTACTCCGCGAAGATCTACACCCTGCTGACGATCATCACCGCCGAGACCAGCGAGGCCGCGCACGAGAAGCACCGCGACTACCTCTCCTACGGGAGCGAGGAGGGGGCGCTGGTCTTCATGTCGGGCTGGATGGGCATCGACCTGTCGCAGTACGACCTCGACGAGCCGATCGGCAACGTGAAGAGCAACGCGATCCAGTCGGCCGTCGCCAACTTCCAGGAGGCGAACGAGGACGGCTCGGAGTGGAAGGTCCGCGACATCGCCAGGCTCAGCGTGATCGGCGGGCTCGGCCCCTTCGTCGTCGGCTCGCCCGCGGAGGTGGCCGACCACCTGCAGGAGTGGGTCGAGGAGACCGACGTGGACGGCTTCAACCTCGCCTACGCGATCACGCCCGGCACCTTCGAGGACGTGGTGGAGTTCATCGTTCCGGAGCTGCGCCGCCGCGGCGCGTACCCGGAGGAGTACGTCGAGGGGAGCCTCCGCCAGAAGCTGCACGGCCGCGGCGACCGGCTGCCGGAGGAGCACCTCGGCGCCGGCTTCCGCTACGCGCCGGCGGCGGTCTGACGCCGGCGGGGGGGCCGGTGGGGGGCTCGAGACGCCGCTGAGCGGCTGCTCGACCAGCACAGGGGTCTGAGGGCGGCGACCCGTTCCGGAGCGTCCCTCTCCTGCTGATCGAGGAGCGCGCGTAGCGAGAGCCGCCCGCGGTCGCGCCGGACGCCCGAGCACCCCGCCGCGATGCGCGACGGGGTGCTCGGGACGTGCGGAGGGGCTCAGCCCTCGAAGGTGGCGTCGAGCGTGATGTCGACTCCGGTGAGCGCCTTGCTGACGGGGCAGGTCTCCTTGGCCTCGTCGGCGGCCTTGAGGAAGGCGGCCTCGTCGATGCCGGAGACCTCGCCGCTCACGGTGAGCTTGATGCCGGTGAGCTTGAAGCCGCCGGCCGAGTCCGGGCCGAGCGAGACGTCGGCGCGGACGTCGAGCGCCTCGACGGTGCCGCCGGCCTGGCCGAGGACGGCCGAGAACTGCATCGCGTAGCAGGCGGAGTGGGCGGCCGCGAGGAGCTCCTCGGGGCTGGTCGAGCCGTTGGCGTCGTCGGCGGCGCGCTTGGGGAACGAGACGTCGTAGGTGCCGATCTTCGAGCTCGAGAGCTCGACCTGGCCCTCGCCGGTCTCGAGCGAGCCGTTCCAGGCGGTGCGTGCGGTACGAGTGGGCATGAGTCCTCCTTGGGGGGCGGGGAGAACCGTAGAACGATCGTTCTCCCCTGATGCGCCGAGCCTAGGTGGAACGCGCGGCGTCGTGCAACCACCGGCCTCGGACCCTCGGCGAGATGCCAGTCCGGTACGCCTCCGTCGGCGTGTCGCGTCCTGAAGTGGCATCTCGCGGAGGGGAGGACGGACCGGCGGTCAGTGCACGAGCTTCAGGCCGACGACGCAGCCGACGATCCCGAGGACCAGCAGCGTGCGCACGAGCGAGAAGCCCTCGCCGCCGAAGAACATGCCGTAGAGCACGGTCAGCGAGGCGCCGATCCCGACCCAGACCGCGTACGCCGTGCCGGTGGGCAGCTCGCGCATCGCGTAGGCGAGGCCGGCCATGCTCGCGACGACGCCGACTCCGAAGACGACCGACGGGCCGAGCCGGGTGAACCCCTCCGACTTGCCGAGGGCGGTGGCCCACACGGCCTCGAGGACACCGGAGAGGATGAGGACGATCCAGGACATGACAGCTCCTACGAGTCAGTCTTGTCGCGTTCCGGGTACTGCTCCCTCGTCCGGTCGCCGTCATCGGCTCCGGACAGTCTGCCCGCGCGCGCTGGGCAGGCCCTGGGCAGCGGACGGCAGGGGCGGAGCCGCCGCGACCGCGACTCCGCCCTCGGGCGGGACGGTCCGGCGGAGCGGCGGCCCCGCCGGAACCGTCAGCGGCTCAGGCGGTGCGGCGGGAGGAGCGGCGGGTCGCCAGGTGCACGAGGATCCCGACCACGAGGAGGATGCCGGCGTAGAGCCAGACGATCGGGTCCTGCTGGCTGAGGAGCAGCACGCACGAGGCGATGCCGAGCACGGGGATCACCGTCCACACTCGGAAGTGGTCGTGCTCGACCGTGTCGCGCCGCAGCACGAGCACCGAGACGTTCGTGCTGATGAACACCAGCAGGAGGAGCAGAACCACGGTCTCGGCGAGCGTCGCCAGGTCGCCGACCAGGGTCAGGAGGCACGCCGCCACCGTCGTGACCGCGATGGCCACCCACGGCGTGCGGCGCTTCGGCAGCACGCGGCCGAGCACGTCCGGGAGGAGCCCGTCCTTCGCCATGCCGTAGGTGACGCGGCTCGCCATGATCATCGTCAGCAGCGCGCCGTTCGCGACCGCGACGAGCGCGATCAGGCTGAACAGCCACGCCGGCACTCCGGCTCCGCTCGCCGTCACGACGTCGAGCAGCGGGGCGGAGGATCCGGACAGCTCGTCGGCGGGCAGCGCGATCGAGCTCGCGAGGCCGACCAGGACGTACACCGCACCGGCCGTCAGCAGCGAGCCGAACAGCGCGCGCGGGTAGACGCGGCTGGGATCGCGGATCTCCTCGGCGATGTTGGCCGAGGTCTCGAAGCCGACGAAGGAGTAGTACGCGATGATCGCCGCGCCGAGCACCGCCAGCGCCGGCGCCTGCTCGGAGCTGAGCTCGACCGTGCGGGCGAGGTCGCCGCCTCCGCCCGCCACGAGCAGCGCGACGCATCCGATCACGATCAGCAGGCCGCCGACCTCGATCACGGTCATCACCGTGTTGCTGAGCAGCGACTCCGCCACGCCCCGCGCGTTGAGGCACGCGACGAGGATGAGGAAGACGATCGCGGTCGGCACGGTCGGCACGTCGAGGAAGGTGCCGAGGTAGTCGCCGGCGAACGCGAGCGACAGACCGGCCGCGCTGGTCACTCCGGCCGCGAGCATGGCGAAGCCGACCAGGAACGAGACGATCGGACGCTTGAAGGCCCGCTGCGCGAACACCGCCGCGCCTCCCGCCTTCGGGTACTTGGTCACCAGCTCGGCGTAGGAGCCGGCCGTCAGCAGCGCGAGGCCGAGCGCGAGCAGGAGCGGCATCCAGACGGCTCCGCCGACCTCCGCCGAGAGCGTGCCCATGAGGGCGTAGATGCCCGCGCCGAGGACGTCGCCGAGGATGAAGAAGTAGAGCAGCGGGCCGGTGATGCGGCGGCGCAGGGAGGTGCCGCCGGCCTCTCCGGTCGCGGGGGCGTCGCTCGTGGTGGCCATGTCGTCCTCTCGTCGCGCGCTCAGGGGCGAGCACGACGGGCCACGCTAGGGAGGAGGGGGCCGGGAGGTCGAGAAGGTTGACCGGGCAGGGTCGGGGACGCTACACGCGAGAGGCGGGGCGAGCGGGCGCGTCTGCGGGCCGGGCGCCTTCCGAGAGCCGGGCGCCCTCCGTGAGCCGGGCGCCTTCCGAGGCGGGGCACGGCATGCCGCGCCCGGCTCCAGGCATCAGCCGAGGACGACGTGCCTGCCTCCGCGCTGCTGGGCGATCTCCTCGCCGACCTCCTCCGCCTCCTGGCGGGAGTCGTGGCTGCTCAGCGGGACGCGGGCGTGGGCGATGCGGTTGTGCCAGCCCTGCTCGTCGGAGTAGGTCTCGATGGGGAGGACGGTCGTGGTTCTCATGTCCTCCATGTCACCCCGCGCCCCCCGCCGCCCGGGAGAGGGTTGACGCGGGCCCTCGCCCAGTGCTGGGCGCCGCCGAGGGCGCCCTCTGCTGCCCGAGACGCCGCGGTACCGGCGGTGTCTCACGCAGGAGCGGTCCGTCCCGGCAGCGATGCGCGCGTCGGCGGCGCGTCAGGGCGAGACCATGCCCCCGTTCACGTTGAGGGTCTCGCCGGCGACGAAGCTCGACTCGGCGGACGCCAGGAACACGTAGGCCGGGGCCTGCTCGGCGGGCTGGGCGGCGCGGCCCATCGGCGACTCGCTGGAGCCGAAGTCGGGCAGGCTCTCGGGGTCGACGCCGCCGCTGACCTGCAGGGCGGTCCACGTCGGGCCGGGTGCCACGACGTTCACGCGGATGCCCTTCGCGGCGAGCTGCTGCGCGAGGCCCTTCGAGAGGTTGTTGATCGCACCCTTCGTCATCGCGTAGTCCAGGCGGTCGGGGGCGGGCTTGTGCGCCTCCGCCGACGCCGTGTTGATGATCGTGGCGCCCGCGGGCAGGTGCGGGAGGGCCGCGCGGATGATCCGGAACGGAGCGAAGACGTTGATCGCGAAGGTCGCCTCGAACTGCTCGTCGGTGATGTCGAGCAGGTCCTCCTTCCAGATCTGCTTGCCGGCCACGTTGACCACCGCGTCGAGCCCGCCGAGACCCTCGACCGCCTCCGCCACGAGCCGCGTGCAGTACTCGGCACTCGTGAGATCGCCGGGGATCGGCACGGCGGTGCGCCCCTCCGCGCGGATCAGCCCGATCACGTGCTGCGCGTCCTCCTCCTCGCTCGGGAGGTACGCGAGGGCGACGTCGGCCCCCTCACGGGCGAAGGCGATGGCGACGGCGGCGCCGATCCCGGAGTCGGCTCCCGTGATGAGCGCGCGGCGGCCCGCGAGCCGGCCGGTGCCGCGGTAGCTCTCCTCACCGAGGTCCGGCACCGGGGTCATCCGCGACTGCAGCCCGGGCTCGGGCTGCTGCTGCACCGGCGGGGTGACGTCCGGGTACTGGGTGGCGGGGTTCGTGAACGTGTACTGGTCGGGCATGGCTCCTCCGTCCGCGGCACCCGGATCGGGCCGCTCCCCTCCATCCCAGGCGACCGGCGCCTCCGGGACCACCCCGTACACGGGCGGGCGGCGCTGTGGTAGTCGGCGCGGCGGCTGCGCGGAGGACCGGCGCGGCGACCCGGACGTGCCGGTGCTCCGCTCCGCGGATGAACACCGGACGACAGGGGGCGCCCGCGCGCGCCGACGCCGCGCGGAGGGGCGCACCGCCGTGCCGATCCCCGGCGATCTCACGAGTGCCGAGTACTGCACGCGGCTCGTGGCGGAGGCGGTCGAGGGTCTCG
>NZ_PSUG01000074.1:0-10323 GCF_002931755.1 Rathayibacter sp. AY2B3
ATCCGGGTGCTGCCCTCCAGCGACGGGAACTCGACCTCCCGCACCTCGTCCGCCCATTGAGGGAACCCCGAACCGTCGAGACCGCCCGGTATAGCGGGCTCCCTGAGCGGTCCGGGGTTCCCTCGCGGCCGCCAGGGCTTCCGGCGGCCGGGGGACACGGTGTTCACTGGGCGCATGCGAGCCATCTGGAAGGGCGCGATCACCTTCGGCCTGGTCAACGTGCCGGTGAAGATCTACAGCGCGACCGAGGACCACGACATCCCGCTGCACCAGGTCCACGACAAGGACGGCGGGCGGATCCGGTACCAGCGCAAGTGCGAGATCTGCGGCGAGGTCGTCACCTTCGACCACATCGACAAGGCCTACGACGACGGCGAGCGCACCGTGGTCCTGTCCAAGGACGAGCTGAAGGCGCTGCCGGAGGAGCGCGACCGCGAGATCGACGTCGTGCAGTTCGTGCCCAGCGAGCAGGTCGACCCGATCATGTTCGACCGCGCCTACATCCTGGAGCCGGACTCCTCCTCCCCCAAGGCCTACGTCCTGCTGCGCCGCACCCTCGAGCAGACCGACCGCACCGCGATCGTCGAGTTCGCGCTGCGGCAGAAGACCCGCCTCGCGGCGCTGCGCGTGCGCGGCAAGCTCCTGATGCTGCAGACCCTCCTCTGGGCGGACGAGGTGCGGGAGGTCGAGTTCCCGTCGCTGGAGGGCAGCACCCGGATCGCGGCGCGCGAGCTCGAGATGTCGGCGCACCTGGTCGACTCCTACTCCGAGGACTTCGACGCCGCGAAGTTCCACGACGCGTACCAGGAGGAGCTGCGCACGCTGATCGACGCCAAGATCGAGCAGGGCGACGCCCTCGACACCGCCGCGACCTTCGGAGAGGCGCCGGAGGAGGAGGGCGGCGGCGGCGAGGTGCTCGACTTGATGGAGGCGCTCAAGCGCTCGGTCGAGCGCAGTCGCGGGGCGAAGGGCGCGCCGGCGGAGGAGGCGCCCGCCGAGAAGAAGGCCGCGACGAAGACGGCTCCGAAGAAGGCGGCGGCGAAGGCTCCTGCGAAGACCGCCGCGAAGAAGAAGCCCGCGGTAACGACGTCCGAGACGGAGAAGAGCGCCGACGCGCCTGCGAAGAAGCGGACCCCGAAGAAGACCGCGGCGGCGGAGAAGGCGGCGTCCTAGGCCCGCCTGGCGCGGCCGCTCCGGGACGGACGGAGCCTCAGGCCCGCTCGGCCGCCCGGTCGGGCTCGTCGGCCGCGTCCAGCTCGTCCACGTCGTCGAGGTCGACCGCGACCGAGCTGACCAGCGCGAGCAGCGCCTCCGCGTAGGCGTTCTCGGCCGCCGCGTCCTCGAAGGTCCGCGCCCGCCCGCCGAGCTCGACCTCGACGGCGAACCGCGCCTCCGGCTCCGCGAGGCGCCGGAGGGAGCGGAAGGTCCCGCGGAGGAGCTCGCGCAGCTGGTCCTCCCGCGGCAGCCAGAGCGAGTCCTCCAGAGAGACGGAGTCGAGCGCCCACTCCGTGGTGCCGTTGAAGCCGAGGACGGTCCCGCTCGGATACTCGTGCGCCTCGATGGTCATGTCGCTGACGGTGAAGACGTCGCCGTCGAAGCCCTCCCGCTCGATCCGGAAGCGGTCACCGGTGCGGGGCGTCCAGCGCACGCCCGCCGTGCGCAGGGCACGGGCCAGCTCGAAGGAGATCATCCGACGAGTGTGGCCCGCGAAGCCGCGAACGCGCCGCGAGCGGCACCCGCGTGCCCCGATGTCGGTGGATGAGTTTACGTTCATGAAACGTCCGGTTCACAGGCCGGGCACCCGCACTGCATAGCGTGACCATGCGTGCCCCTTCCGGGGGTGCACCGGCCGCGCCGCGCGGCGACGACGCTGCGACCGCTCTTCCGAGCGGCGATCGAGAGGACCACCATGCCCGACTCTCCCACCCCCCCCGACCGCCGCCGGAGGCGCGGGCTCGGCCTGGCGGCCCTGACCGGCCTGGCCCTCGCGGCCGCTCCGCTGGTCGCGACCTCCGCCACAGCCGCACCCTCGGGCGACGAGCTCGTCATCAGCGAGGTCTTCGCCCGCGGAGGCTCCGCCGGCGCCGCGTTCAGCAACCGCTACGTGGAGCTCTACAACCCCACCGCCGGCGAGATCGCCCTCGGCGGCCTCTCGATCCAGTACCGCTCCGCGACCGGCACGGCGAACCCCACCACGACCGTGCCGCTCACCGGCTCGGTCCCCGCGGGCGGCCACTTCCTGCTCGCCGGCGCCAGCAACGGCACCAACGGCGCGGCCCTGCCGACGCCCGACCAGAGCGCGAACGGCCTCAACATGGCCGCCGCGGGCGGCACCCTCTTCCTCGTCGAGGGGACCTCGGCGCTCGTGGCGCCGCCCACCGGCGCCTCCGCACAGCCGGACGCGGTGATCGACCTCGTCGGCTACGGCACCTCGAACACCTTCGAGTCGTCCGTCGCGACGGTCCCCTCGCTCACCCAGACCATCGCCCGCGCGGACACCGCCACCGGCGACACCGACGTCAACTCGGCCGACTTCGCGCTCGGCGCACCGACCCCGCAGGCCGCGGGCGGAGGATCCGAGCCCGAGCCCACCACGCCGCCGTCGACGACTCCGCCGACCACTCCGCCGACGACCCCGCCGGCCGAGATCCCGGCCGTCTCGATCGCGGAGATCCAGGGGACCGGCGACTCGTCGCCGCTCGTCGGCAGCACCGTCACCACCTCCGGCGTCGTCACCGCCCGCTACCCGTCCGGCGGCTACAACGGCTACGTCATCCAGACCCCCGGCACCGGCGGCGAGAGCTCGCGCACGGCCTCCGACGCCGTCTTCGTCTTCTCCTCCGCCTCCGTCGGGTCGGTCGCGATCGGCGACCACCTGCGCATCACCGGCGAGGTGAGCGAGTACAACGGCCTGACCGAGCTCACCCCGACCTCGGCCGCGACCGTCGTGAAGCTCGACGCCGCCGCCGCGCCGGTCCCGGCCGCTGTCGCGCTCCCCCGCACCCCCGCCGAGCGCGAGGTGCTCGAGAGCATGCTGATCGCCCCGCAGGGCGCCTACACCGTCACCGACACCTTCGATCTGAACAGCTTCGGCTCGATCGGCCTCGCCGCCGGCACGTCCCCGCTGCTCACGCCGACCGAGGTCGCCCGCCCCGGCTCGCCGGAGCTCGCCGCCGTCGTCGCGGATAACGCCGCCCGCGCGATCACCCTCGACGACGGCGCCTCGATCAACTTCCTCGGCGCTGCCGCGAACAAGGCGATCCCGCTGCCCTACCTCACCCCGACCGCGCCGATCCGCGTCGGTGCTCCGGCGACCTTCGCCCGCCCCGTCGTCCTCGACTACCGCAACGGCGGCTGGGCCTTCCAGCCCACCACGCAGCTGACCGTCGAGAACGCCGGCGACGTGCAGCCCGCGACCTTCGCGAACACCCGGACCGCGAAGCCCGAGGCCGTCGGCGGCGACCTGTCGATCGCGTCCTTCAACGTGCTCAACTACTTCTCCACCACCGGCGACTCGATCACCGGCTGCACCTTCTACACCGACCGCGACGGCGACCCCGTCACCGTCAACAGCGGCTGCGACGCCCGCGGAGCGGCGAACGCCGACGACCTCGAGCGCCAGCAGGCCAAGATCGTGACCGCGATCAACACCCTCGGCGCGGGCGTCGTCTCGCTCGAGGAGATCGAGAACTCGGCCAAGTTCGGCAAGCCGCGCGACGAGGCCCTCGCCACCCTGACCGCCGCGCTCAACACGGCGGCCGGCTCCGAGGTCTGGGCCTACGTCCCCTCCCCCGCAGCGCTCCCCGCGCTCGCGGACGAGGACGTCATCCGCACCGCCTTCATCTACAAGAAGGCCGTCATCGAGCCGGTCGGCGAGTCCGTCGTGCTCAACGACACGGTGAACTTCTCGAACGCCCGCAAGCCCCTCGCCCAGGAGTTCCGCCTCCTCGGCGACAGCGCCAGCGAGTTCGTCGCGATCGTGAACCACTTCAAGTCGAAGGGCTCCGGATCCGGCGCGGACGCCGACCAGGGCGACGGCCAGGGCGCCTCGAACGCCTCGCGGGTGAAGCAGGCGACCGCCCTCGTCGCCTTCGCCGACCGCCTCCGCACCGAGAAGGCCACCGAGCTCGTCTACCTGCTGGGCGACTTCAACGCCTACTCGAAGGAGGACCCGGTGAAGGTGATCACCGACGCCGGCTACATCGACCAGGGCGCGAAGGACGGCAAGTACTCGTACTCGTTCGACGGCGCGGTCGGCTCGCTCGACCACGTGTTCGCCTCGCCCGCCGCCGACAGGACGGTCACCGGGGTCGACACCTGGAACATCAACAGCGGCGAGTCCGTGGCACTGGAGTACAGCCGCTACGACTACAACGCGACGATCTTCTACGACACCTCGGCGTTCCGCTCCAGCGACCACGACCCGGTCGTCGTCGGTCTCGACCTGCCCGAGACCCAGACGGACCCGGAGCCCGAGCCCGTCACGGTCATCGACGTCGCGACCACCGCCTCCACCAAGCGCCTCGCCGTCGTGCGGACGCTGACCGTGTCGGCGGTGAACAACGGACCGGAGACGGTCTCGATCGAGATCACGACCGCCTACGGCAGCAAGACGAAGAAGACGGTCAAGCCCGGCCAGTCGTTCACGGTGAAGACCGTGACCGTCTTCACGCCGATCAAGGCCGGAACGGCGACCATCGAGGTCACCGCGCCCGACGGCACCGAGCGCGTCTACAAGCAGGCGTACCGCGGCGCCTGATCCCGCGCGACCCCTGATCCCGACGAGCTCCGGCTCCTAGAGTTCGGGGATGCCCGAGGGAGACAGTGTGCACCGTCTCGCCGCCCGCCTCAGGCGGGCGGCGGACGGTCGCACCGTCCTCGAGGGCGAGCTGCGCTCCGGGGACGCGGCAGGCACCTCCCTCGCCGGGCTGCGGATCCTCGAGCACGACACCCACGGCAAGCACCTCCTCACCCGCTTCTCCGGCGGATCGACCCTGCACACCCACCTGCGGATGCAGGGCTCCTGGACCGTGACCGCTCTGCACCGAGCGGTCCCCCGCTCGGTGCAGAAGGACGTCCGCGTCCGCCTCCGCCTCGACGACGGCTCGACCGTCTGGGGCATCGACCTCCCGGTCGTCGAACTCCTCGCCACCCGCGACGAGCCGCGCGCCGTCGGGCACCTCGGTCCCGACCCGCTCCGCGCGGACTGGGACGCCGACGAGGCCGTCGCTCGTCTCTCCCGCCTCCCGGACCGGCCGGTCGTCGCCGCACTCATCGACCAGCGCTGCCTCGCGGGCCTCGGCAACCTCTGGGCCAACGAGGTCTGCTTCCTCCGCGGCGCCTGGCCCTGGCGGCCGATCGGCTCCCTCGACGTCCGCGCCCTCGTGGCGACCGCGGCGAGAGGCCTCCGCGCCTCCGTCACGATCCCGGGGATGTTCCAGACCACCACCGGCGGCACCCGCCGCGGCGAGCGGCACTGGGTCGCCGGGCGGGCCGGGCGCCCGTGCCTGCGCTGCGGCACGACGGTGCTCGTCCGCGAGGAGGTCCGCGACGACCCCGAGCAGCGCCGCACCTGGTGGTGCCCGCACTGCCAGCCCGAGCCGTCCGTCGCGTGACTGTCACCGACTGCGGGAACGGCGCGCCACCAGCGCCCCGAGCACCGCGGCGACAAGGACCACGACGGTCCAGCGGCCGCTCGGACCGCTGCCGCGACGCTCGTCTCCTCCCGCCGACGCGTCATCCTTGACGTCGAAGTACCGCGCGGAGAGGTAGCGGAGGCGGCGAGCGCTGATGACGATCGACTCGGCTTCCAGCCGCCTCACCTCCGATCGGCCCGGCGGCTGGATCCAGAGCGGATCGACCAGCACGAAGTCCCGATCCGGGCCGTCCTCGCCGTCTCTGCTCCAGGAGTGGAGGACGCCGGTGATCTCGCTGCCGTCCTCGAGTGTCGCAGTGACCTGTGTCGTCGCCGTCCCGGCGGCGAGCGTCGACCCCGTTCCGAAGACCTCCCACCACGCCGAACCACCCCGGGTTCCACTGAGGAGCGCCGACCTGCTCGACCCCAGGAACGCGGCGACGGTCGCCCCGACGACCAGGACGAGCCCACCCATCGCCAGGGTCCGGAAGGGATGCAGGCGCCAGTAGTCGAGCGGCTCGACCAGTGCGCTGCCCAGCTCCGCGCGCGCCGGCGGTACGAGGAGGGCGAGGCAGACCACGAGAAGGAGCGGAACGGCGTACGAGACCGTCGTCGCCGCGAGGACCACGCTCGTCTCGCGGAACGTCGACAGACGTCGAGTCGGTCGATGCTGTTCACGGAAAGTGACGAAGACGAAGCCCGGGAGAAGGAGCACGAGCAGGATCAGAATGCCTGTCACTGTGGTGGGTATCACGTCCGCCGCTTCCTCCTCGGACCGTCGTGAGCGAGAATCTGCTCATCAGTGTTCCATCGACGTGAGGAGGACAGCATGCCGAGTCGTGTTCCGACACCGCCCCGGTCTCGCCCGATCCAGGTCAAGGAGGGCCAGCAGGTCGTCTCCAACCCGAAACCGTTCCGCGTCACTCCCGTCTCGCAGGTGCCCAAGCCGAGTCCGCGTCCGCGCTGATCGGCTCGTTCCTCGTCCACGCCTGAGCGGTCCGCCGGATGGACCGCGTATCGCGGCGAACGGCCCCTGCGTAGGCTGGCCGCATGACGAACGAGTGGGGAACTCCGGATCCGTCCGCCCGGCGAGACCGGTCCGCGGAGGCCGTCCCGGCCGCCGCCTCCGGCGAGGTGGTGGAGCCCGCCCGCGTCGAGGACGCCGAGCGCGCTCTCGCCGTGCGGGAGGTCAAGCGGCGCCGCGACTTCCTGGGCTCGGTCGGCGGTTGGGCGAGCGTCTCGGCGATCACGACCGCCGTCTGGGTCGGCACGGGTGCCGACGGCTACTTCTGGCCGATCTGGCCGATGATCGGGATCGGGATCGGCGTCGTCGGCCAGGCCGTGTCGATCTGGGGTCCCGCCCGCAAGGAGATCACCGAGGCGGACATCGCCGCCGAGATGCAGCGCCGGGAGAAGCGCGGCCGCTGATCAGTCCAGGCGGCCGACCGAGGTGACGCGGACCACGGCAGCACCCTGCTCGTCCGACTCGGCGAGGTCGACGGTCGCCGAGATCCCCCAGTCGTGGTCGCCGGCCGGATCGTCGAGGATCTGCCGCACGAGCCACTGCGTCGGCTCCTCCGTGACGAGCAGCATCTTCGGCCCCCGGGCGTCGGGCCCGATGCCGATGCTGTCGTGCTCGTCGTAGTAGTCGTCCAGAGCGGCGCCCCACGCGTCGGCGTCGAAGCCGGCGGCGGCGTCGAGCTCGCCGAGCGCCTCGTGGTCGTCGAGGGCGGCGAGGGTCACCCGGCGGAACATCTCGTTGCGCACCAGCACGCGGAAGGCTCGGTGGTTGGCGGTGAGGCGGCGCGGAGCGGGCGGCACGATCGCCTGGTCCGCCGCGTGGAGCGCCGGATTGACCAGCTCCTCCCACTCGTCGACCAGCGAGGAGTCGACCTGGCGCACGAGCTCGCCCAGCCACTCGATCAGGTCGTGCAGCTCCTCGTTCTTGAGTTCGTCCGGGATGGTCTGGCGAGCCGCGCGGAACGCGTCCGACAGGTAGCGCAGCACCAGTCCCTCCGAGCGGGAGAGCTTGTAGAAGGCGGTGTACTCGCCGAAGGACATCGCCCGCTCGTACATGTCGCGCACGACCGACTTCGGCGAGAGCTCGAAGTCCTTCACCCACGGCTGCGCGGCGGTGTAGGTCTCGAACGTCGCCTCGAGGAGCTCCTCGAGCGGCTTGGGGTGCGTGACGGACTCGAGCAGCTCCATCCGCTCCTCGTACTCGATCCCCTCGGCCTTCATCGCGGCGACGGCCTCGCCGCGGGCCTGGAACTGCTGGGCCCCGAGGATCGGGCGCGGGTCGTCGAGGGTCGCCTCGAGCACCGAGATCACGTCGAGCGCGAAGCTCGGCGACTCCGGGTCGAGGACGTCGAACACGGCCAGCGCGAACGGCGAGAGCGGCTGGTTGAGCGCGAAGTTCGGCTGCAGGTCGACGGTCAGGCGGATGCGGGTCACGCCGTCGGCGCCGACGCTCTGCTCGACCACGCCCGCCTCCCGCAGCGTCCGGTAGATGCCCAGCGCCCGGCGGGCGATCTGCAGCTGCCGCTTCCACGGCTCGTGGTTGTCGAAGATCAGGGCGTGCACGTTCGCGTAGGCGTCGCCGCCGCGGGCGATCACGTTCAGCAGCATCGCCGAGGTGATCGTCATGTGCGAGGTCAGCGTCTCGGGCTCCGCGTCGACGAGCTTGCGGAAGCTCGGCTCCCCCCAGCTGACGAAGCCCTGCGGCGCGCGCTTGGCGACCCACTTCCTCCGCTTCTTCGGGTCGTCGCCCATCTTGTCGAGAGCCTTCCGGTTCTCGGACTCGTGCTCGGGAGCCTGCACGACCACGGTCCCGGCGGTGTCGTAGCCGGCGCGACCGGCGCGGCCGGCGATCTGGTGGAACTCGCGGGCCGAGAGCTGGCGCGTCCGGGTGCCGTCGTACTTGGTCAGCGCCGTGAGCAGAACGGTGCGGATGGGGACGTTGATGCCGACGCCGAGGGTGTCCGTGCCGCAGATCACGCGCAGCATGCCCTGCTGGGCGAGCTGCTCGACCAGCCGGCGGTACTTCGGCAGCATGCCGGCGTGGTGCACGCCGATCCCCAGGCGGAGCAGGCGGGAGAGGGTCTTGCCGAACGCGGTGGTGAACCGGAAGCCGCCGATCACCTCGGCGATGCGGTCGCGGTGCTCCCGGGTGGCGATGTTCGCGCTGGTGAGCGCCTGTGCGCGCTCGAGAGCGGCCGCCTGGGAGAAGTGCACGACGTAGACCGGCGACTGGTTCGTCGAGAGCAGCTCCTCGATGGAGTCGTGGATCGGCGCGATCTCGTAGAAGTAGTGCAGCGGCACCGGGCGCTCGACGCCGGTGACCCGGGCGGTCTCCCGCCCCGTGCGGCGGCTGAGGTCGGCGGCGAGCGCCGTCACGTCGCCGAGGGTGGCCGACATCAGCACGAACTGCACGTGCGGCAGGGTGAGCAGCGGCACCTGCCAGGCCCAGCCGCGCGCCGGGTCCGCGTAGAAGTGGAACTCGTCCATCACGACCTGGTCGACCGGGGTGTCCTCGCCGTGCCGGAGCGCCAGGTTCGCGAGGATCTCGGCCGTGCAGCAGATGATCGGCGCGTCGGCGTTCACCGAGGAGTCGCCGGTGACCATCCCGACGTTGGAGGCGCCGAAGACGTCGACCAGCGCGAAGAACTTCTCGGAGACGAGCGCCTTGATCGGCGCGGTGTAGAAGCTGCGGCGCCCGGAGGCGAGCGCCGCGGCGTGCGCGCCGATCGCGACGAGCGACTTGCCGGTGCCGGTGGGCGTCGAGAGGATCAGGTTCGCCCCGGAGGCGATCTCGAGCATGGACTCGTCCTGCGCCGGGTAGAGCGGGAGGCCGCGCGACTCCGCCCACTCGGTGAAGGCCAGGTAGACCGCGTCGTCGTCGACGCGCCCGTCCGCGTCGGGCGTCGGCATCCGGTCGAGCAGCGTCGAGGTCATCCCCCCATCCTCCCAGCCCGAGGCCCGCGAGTCGGCGACCGGGCCGCTACACCGCCGGAGCGAGAGCCCCGTCGACGAGTCCGACGACGCGGTCGGCGTCGGCCAGCACGGCGGGGTCGTGCGAGACGCTGACCACGGTCGCGCCGCGGTCCGCCTCCGCGCGCAGGACCGACCGGATCCGCTCCGCACTCGCCGAGTCGAGGCCGGTGGTGGGCTCGTCGAGGAGCAGCAGGTCAGCCCCGCGGGCGAGCCCCTGGGCGAGGAGCGCCCGCTGCCGCTGACCGCCGGAGAGCACCGCGAAGGGCTCCCGGGCGAGCGCGGCGATCTCCATCCGGTCGAGCGCGGTGGCGATCGCGTCCGCTGCGCGCGCGTCGCTGCGGCGGAGGCGGCCGAGCCGGCCCCAGGTCCCCACCGCCACCACGTCGCGCACCGTCACCGGGAGCCGGTCCGGGATCGACGCCCGCTGCGGCACGAAGGCGATCGCTCCGGTGACGTCCCGCGTGCCGGACGTCAGAGGACGCACTCCGGCGATCACCTCCAGCAGCGTCGACTTGCCGGCGCCGTTCGGCCCGGCGATCGCAGTGAGCGAGCCCGCGGCGACGTCGAGATCGACGCCCGCGAGAGCGCGGTGGGAGCCGAAGTCGACGTGCGCGCCTCGGAGGCGGTCTCGAAGGTGCGGGCGAGGCGGGCGCCGTCCGCGTAGTCGATCTCGTGCAGCCTCCGCTCGGCGGGCG
>NZ_PSUG01000075.1:0-9529 GCF_002931755.1 Rathayibacter sp. AY2B3
GTCGGGGGAGGCGGCGGGGGCCGTCCTCGGAGGCTAGGCGGGGCGGGGTGCGGCGTCCGCCCGTTGACTTCCCAGGTGCGCGGCCGTGCTCGCAGGTCCGCCCCCCTGGCTCGCGCTCCGTTCTCCTCCGGCTCCCGCGACTGTTCAGGAGTTGTCGCACTCGAGCTCGAGTGCGACAACTTCTGCACACTCGGCGACGACGGTGGACGGGACGGGGCCGGCGGCTCCGCGAGTACGCGGAAGTGACCGTACCGGAGCGCGAGTACGGCGGCTTCGGAGGAGTGGCGACCGGACCGGGGGGTGTGGGTCGCGAGTGCTCAGGAGTCGTCGCAGTCGACGCCGAGTGCGACGACTTCTGGACAGTGGGCGGGAGGCCCCGGCGGCACGCATCGCGCCCGGCGCCCGCGACCTAGGGTGAGGGCATGCATCCGCTCGACGCCCAGGACCCGCTCGCGCACTGCCCCGAGCTGTTCGTCCGCACCCCCGAGATCCGCTCCTACCTCGACGGCAACTCGCTCGGCCGGCCGCTGCGCGCGAGCGTCGCCCGGCTCGCGCGGTTCGCGGAGGAGGAGTGGGGCGGCCGCCTCATCCGCGGCTGGGAGGAGGGCTGGCTCGACCTGCCGCTCGAGGTCGGCGACGCCCTGGGCTCCGCGGTGCTGGGAGCCGCGGCCGGGCAGACGGTCGTCGCCGACTCCACGACCGTCCTGCTCTACAAGCTCGCCCGCGCGGCGATCGCCCGCCAGGCGGAGCAGGGGCGCGACGAGATCGTCGTGGACACCGACAACTTCCCCACCGACCGGTACGTGCTGGAGGGCATCGCGGCCGAGACCGGCAGCACGCTCCGCTGGATCGACTCCGACCCCGGGAGCGGCGTCGGCCCCGACGACCTCGCCCCGGTGCTCGGCGAGCGGACGGCGCTGGTGCTGCTCAGCCACGTCGCCTACCGCTCGGGGTTCCTCGCCGACGCCGCGGCGATCACCGCCCAGGCGCACGAGGCCGGCGCGCTCGTGCTCTGGGACGCCTCCCACTCCGTCGGCTCGGTGCCGCTCGAGCTCGACGCGTGGGGCGCGGACCTCGCGGTCGGCTGCTCCTACAAGTACCTCAACGGAGGCCCGGGGGCGCCCGCGTGGGCGTACGTCGCCTCCCGGCACCAGGGCTCGCTCGCGCAGCCGGTCCAGGGCTGGATGGGCGTCGCCGACATGTTCGAGATGGGCCCCGGCTACCGTCCGGCCGAGGGGATGCGGCGCTTCCTCAGCGGGACCCCGCCGATCACGGGGATGCTCGCGATGCAGGACATGATCGCGCTGATCGCCTCGGTGGGCATGACCGCGGTGCGCGCTAAGTCCGAGGCGATGACGGCGTACGCGCTGGAGCTGGCCGACGCGTGGCTGGTGCCGCGAGGGGTGCGGGTGGCGACTCCGCTCGACCCCGCCCGGCGCGGATCGCACGTGACCATCGCGCACGAGTCGTTCGCCGGCCTCGTGCCGCGGCTGCAGGCGGAGGGGATCGTGCCGGACTTCCGGCGGCCCGACGGCATCCGGATCGGCCTCTCTCCGCTGTCGACCACCTTCGCCGAGCTGGAGCTGGGCATGGCGGCCGTCCGCGACTCGCTCTCCTGACCCCTGCCCCCTCCCGCCTCCCCGCCCCGGTGAGGGAACCCCGAACCGTCGAGGGAACCACGGACAGCGGGTTCCCTCGACGATTCGGGGTTCCCTCGGTGGGGCGCAGGGGCAGGGGGAGGAGGGGCAGGGGGAGGAGGGGCAGGTCAGCGCGCGTCGCGCGTGCGCCGGGTGCTCTCGCGCTGCAGGGCCTCGACGAGCTCGGCCTTCGTCATGCGCGAGCGGCCGGAGACGTCCAGGCGCTTCGCGAGGTCCATCAGGTGCGCCTTCGTGGCGTTCGCGTCCACTCCGCCGGCCGTCTCGCCCCCGGGCGAGCGGCCGCGGCCCTCGGCGCGGGAGTCGGAGGGGCCGCTCTCGGCCTTGCGCTCCCAGTGGTCGCCGACCTTCTCGTACTCGTGCTTCAGTGCGGCGAAAGCGGTGCGGTGGGCTCGCTCGCCGTCGCCGTAGCTGTCGACGGCGGAGTCGTGCGCGGCCGACCAGAGCTTCTGCGCGTGCTCGTCGGAGCGCTCGATGGTGGACGGGATCTGTTCCTCGCGGGGCATGGCGGCCTCCCTCTCGTCCCCCGACGCTACGTCGGGTCGGAGGGGCTGGTCACCCCGTTGACGAGCGCGCGGCGGGCGCCTCCGTCCCCGGAGCGCAGTCGTGAGCCCGCTGCCGGTGTTCTCACCGGGCCGACGCCGATGATGGGGCGATGTTCATCCCGACCAGAGCCGCCGGTCTCGAGGCGCTCGACGACTTCGTCACCCGCGCCGGCTCCGCCTACGCCCGCGACCGCAACCACGACCTCGGGCCGTCCCGGGACAACGTCTCCGGACTCTCGCCCTACCTCCGCCACCGCCTCGTCACCGAGCGGGAGGTCGTCGCCGCGGTCCTCGCGCGGCACCGGCTGACCGCCGCGGAGAAGTTCGTCCAGGAGGTGTTCTGGCGCACCTACTGGAAGGGCTGGCTCGAGCAGAACCCGGACGTCTGGCGCCGCTACCGCCGCGAGGTCGCGGAGTCCTCCGCGGGCGATCCTCCGCCCGGGTACCTCGACGCGATCGGCGGACGCAGCGGCATCGACGCGATGGACGCGTGGGTGAGCGAGCTCGTCGAGACCGGATACCTCCACAACCACACGCGCATGTGGTTCGCGAGCATCTGGATCTTCACCCTCGGACTGCCCTGGCAGCTCGGCGCCGACTTCTTCTACCAGCACCTGCTCGACGGCGACGCCGCGTCCAACACCCTGTCCTGGCGGTGGGTCGCCGGACTGCAGACGCCGGGCAAGACCTACCTGGCCTCCGCCTCCAACATCGCCCGGTACACGGAGGGGCGCTTCTCGCCGAGCGGACTCGCCACCACGGCCCCCGCGCTCACCGAGGAGCCCTTCCCGCCGCGGGCGCCGTTCGAGCGTGACGACGTCGTCGGGACCCTCGGCGCCCGCCCCGGCCTCCTACTGCACGAGGAGGACCTCGAGGCGGAGAGCCTGCTCGCCGAGCAGCCGGGTCTGGCCGAGCGCCTCGTGGCGTGCGCTGTCGCCGGGGACGCGGGCGGGCGCTCGCCCTCCGGGGTCTCGGACGCCGTCGCCTCCTTCACCGCTGCGGCGCTCGCCGACGCCGCCGAGCGCACCTCCGACTCGAGCGGCCGGTCGGCGCGGGTGCTCGCGGACGCGCGTCCCGGGTCGGTCGTCGACTGGGCGGTCTCCGAGCGGATCGACACCGTGGTCGTTCCGTACGCGCCGGTCGGTCCCGTCGGAGAGCGGGTGGAGGCGCTCCGCTCGGCTCTCGCCGACGAGGGGATCGCGCTCGTCACCGTGCGCCGCCGCTGGGACGGTGCGGCGTGGCCGTCGGCGTCGCGGGGGTTCTTCCCGTTCCGGAAGCGGATCCCGGCGCTGGTGCGCGACCTGGTCGAGCCCGCCGATGCGGCCCGCCTGTTCTGAGCCGCGTCTGCGCGAGCCGCGTCTGCGCGAGCCGCGTCCTGTGAGCCGCGTGCCGTGGGCCGCGTCCCGTGGGCCGCGTCCCGTGAGCCGCGTCCCGTGATCCACGTGCCGCGAGTCGCGTTGCGTGAGCCGCGCGCCGGGAGCCGTGTCCCGTGAGCCGTGTCCCGCGAGCCCCGTCCCGCGGAACCTGTCCGGTCCCGCGGGGCGGGTGCTGCTCAGCCGAGCAGGCGGTCGCGGAGGAAGTCGCTCGCGAAGCGGCCCGAGGGGTCCCACTCGGAGCGGAGGGTGCGCCACTCGTCGAGGTGCGGGTAGAGCGGCGCGATCTCGTCGGCTCCGGCGAGGAAGTGCTTGCCCCAGTGCGGTCGGGCCCCGAGCGGCAGCAGCGCGCCCTCGACGGCGGGGAGCACGGCGTCGACGCCGGCGCGGTCCTTCTTGAAGGTGAAGTGCACGCCGACGCTGTCGCGGCCTCCGGCGGGGGAGAGCCACTGGTCGTCGCCCGCCATGGTGCGCAGCTCCGTGATGAGCAGGACGTCGTCGATCCGCTCGCCGATCGCGCGCAGCGCCACGATCGCCTCGCGGACGTTCGCGCGCGGCACCATGTACTCGCTCTGGATCTCGTCGCCGGCGCTCGGCTCGCGGTCGAGGCGGAAGTGCGGCAGGCGCTCGGACCACGGTCCGACGGAGCCGCCGAACGGGTTCAGGTTGGAGTCGACGCCCTCCGAGACGGCGAAGAGGCTCGCGGAGGCGGCGACCGCGCCCAGGTGCGTCGCGTCGACGTCGGCGACGGATCCCGCCGCCACCTTGGTCTTCAGCCACAGCTGCTCCACCGTCGGCGAGGACCAGTGCGTCATGAGGCTGACGCTGTAGGCGGAGGAGGTGATCGCGTCGAAGTCGTCGAGCACGCGCTCCCAGGGCAGGTCGACGAACGCGTCCTGGCGGACGTCGAAGGTCGGCTGGATGTCGAGGGTCACGCGGGTGACGATGCCGAAGGCGCCGAGGCCGACGACGACGCCCTCGAAGCCCGGCTCCCCGCGGCGGATCGTGCGCAGCGAGCCGTCGGCGGTGACGAGCTCGAGGGCCGAGACGGCGGAGGAGAGGTTCGCGTTGCGGTCGCCCGAGCCGTGCGTGCCGGTCGCGATGGCGCCGGCGACCGAGATGTGCGGGAGCGAGCCCATGTTGTGCAGCGCCCAGCCGTTGCTGTGCAGGTGCGCGGCGACGACGCCGTATCGGGTGGCGCCGCCGACGGTGACGGTGCTCGCCTCGGCGTCGATCACGGGGTCGGAGGCCAGGCGCCCCAGGTGCAGCAGTGCGCCGGGGGTGTCGGGCAGGGAGTTGAAGGAGTGGCGGCTGCCGAGGGCGCGGACGCGCTCGTTCTCGCGGACGAGGCGCTGCACCTCCTCGACGGACTCCGGCTCGATGATGGCGGCGGCGCGGTACTCGTAGGTGCCCGCCCAGTTGCTCCGTGAGGTCATTGGTCCATTCTGCCGGGTGCTCGGGTGATTTGTTGTTGGTTGCAACGAATCGCGCGGTGGTGCACGGCACACTGCAGGGCGGAACGGCGTCGATACGGGTCGGGCGCACTCCGGGCCCCTGACAGGGAGGACGGCGATGACCGCGCGCAGACGACCCCGCTCCGATCTGTTCCGCGTGTGCGTGAGCCTCCTGGTCACGATCGTGGTGGCGGCGCGGGCTGGTGGCTCGGCTCAGGAATCGCGCGGACAGCGATGTGCGAGCCCGCGCTCGCCGGTGGTCCTTCCCTCCACAGGCGGGATACCGGGTCCGTTGTCCCGATCCTGGTCACGAGCCCAGGACCGATGTAGAGCCGCGTCTCAGGCTCGCGCTCCGGGCCGCCCGACGAGGAACCACGCCATCGAGCCCAGGAAGGGCGCCACCACGACGGCGATCGTCCACAGGCCCTTCCGCAGGGGATCGAGGCCGGAGCGGAGGACCTGTGCGACCGCGAGGATCGCGATTCCGAGATACGCGGCCCCGCACAGGGCGGCGATCACGCTGGTGCCGAGCAGTGACATGTCCATCGCCCGACGCTACGCACGGCGCGACGCTGCCGGATCCGCCGCGGGGCGGAGACTCCCGGCGATGCGCAGCGGGCCTCGCTCAGCGGCCGAGGACACCGGTGATCGTCCGCGCGCCGTCGGCGGGGAAGAGGGCGAGCCGCTGCTCCGTCCCCTGCTGCCGGACCGTGAGAACGGGAGCCGCGAGCGCGTGACCGTGGTGGTAGCCCGTCACCGACTCGGGGGCGTCCCCGGCGGTGAGGGGCAGGAACGCGATCGGCGAGAGGTCCGCGTCGGCACGGAACAGCGAGAGCGCCCTCGCGGTGACGACGGCCAGCAGCACGGGGTCCGGCTTCGCCGCGCGCAGCGCCGGGAGGTCGACCGCGGCTCCGGCGACCGCGAGCGTCCGCAGCGAGGCCAGCGTCTCCGGAGTGTTCAGCACCGCGGTGACACCGCCGTCCGGATGCTCGGCCCGCAGCCTCTCGAGGCTCGGCCGGGACCACCGCTCCTCGACGCGCCGTCGGAGCCCGAAGCCGAGCCCCGCGACGATCACCGCGGCCACCGCGAGCACCACGCCCCACCCTCCGTAGAGCTGGAAGGCCCGAGCGCCCGACCACGCCGCCGCGACGACCACCGTCGCCCCGAAGAACGCCTCGCTCCCGAGCGACCGCAGCCGGGTCGACTGCACCTCCTGCGTCACGAGTGCTCCTCCGGGTCGGGCGGACCTCCGGGCGGGATCACGTCAGCGCATGATCGCACCGGCGCCTGCGGGTCGGGCGGGGATCCGTCCCCTCGCGCGGGAGGCCGGCTCAGCGCCCGCGCCGCGCCCGCGGATCGGTGAGGAGCCGGACCGGGGGGGGGCTCCACGATGATCACGGTGGCGGAGCGGTGCAGGATCCGCACGGGCACGCGGCTCTCGCGGCCGTCGACGGTCCAGCTGGAGACGCCGCGGATGCGGCCGTCCTCGCGGTCGACCCCGACGGTGAGGACGCTCCGGAAGTCGGCGGACGCGGCGCCCATGCCGATCGGGAAGTCGCCGTCGGCGCCGTCGAGCACGAAGGCGACGTCGAGTCCGCAGTGCCCGCGCGCCCGTCGAGCCTCGGGGCACGGCCTGCCCGTCAGCGGGACCGCGGCAGCGTCACCCGGAAGCGCGCGCCCACGGGTCCCTCCTGCGCCACCAGGTCGCCGCCGAGTGCCCGCGCCAGTCCGCGGGCGATCGGCAGGCCGAGGCCCGAGCCGCCGTCGCCGCGGTTGCGGGCGTCGTCGAGGCGGACGAGGCGGTCGAAGACGCGCTCGCGGTCGGCCTCGGCGATGCCGGGGCCGTCGTCGTCGACGGTGATCGAGACGGAGTCGGCGGCCGCCTCGACGGCGACGTCGATCCGGGACCGGGCGAATCGGGCGCCGTTCTCGAGGAGGTTGCCGAGCACCTGGCCCAGCCGGTCGGCGTCGGCGCTGACCAGGAGCGGCTCGGCGGGCCGGTGCAGCTCGATCGCGAGGCCCGGCCGGCGCAGCTCCTGGCGCTCGATCGCGGCCTCGGCGACGCCCGCCGGGTCCAGCGGCCGCGACTCCAGAGCCAGGCCCTCGTCCAGCCGCGCCATCAGCAGCATGTCCTGGACGAGGCGGCCCGCGCGCAGCGACTCCCGCACGACGTGCACCGACAGGCGCTCGCGCTCCTGCTCGCCGCCGTCGCCGCGGACCAGGGCATCGGCGGCGGCCTGGATGCCGGCCACCGGTGTCCGCAGCTCGTGCGCGGCGTCCGAGACGAACGCGCGCATCCGCTGCTCCGCCGCGAGGGCCGTCGCCTCGGCGGCGAGGGCGCTGCGCTCGGCCTGCTCGAGGTCGTCGAGCATCTCGTCGAACGCGGTCGCGGTGCGGCCGAGCTCGGTCCGCGGCCGGGAGGGGCGCAGCCGCCGCCCGCGGTCGCCGTGCGCGATGTCGCGGGCCACGTCGGTCATCCGCTCGAGGGGCCGGAGGGTCGCGCGGACCACGACGACCAGCGCGAGCGCGGCCAGCAGGAGGAACACGGCCGACGCGGCGAGCAGGATCCCGTTCAGCTGGGCGAGCGTGCTGCCGACCGAGCCGACCTCGCTGGTGAGCTCGAGGCGGGTGCCGTCGCTGAGGGTCGACTCCAGCGTGATCAGCTCGTCGTCGGCGGCGATGCTGCTCGAGACGACGGTGACGGCGGCGGAGGCGGCACGGGGCGAGACGGCTCCGGAGGAGGAGCTCGTGCCGGGCGGCGAGGGCGGCTCTCCGAGCTGGTCGGCGGCTCCCGGGCCCAGGCGCAGCTGCTCGGGGCTCGGCCCGGCCACGACGTCCTCGCCCTCGGGGCTCGTGATCCGCACCGAGACGCCCTGCGCCGAGAGCCGGGAGGCGAGGGCGTCGTCGGCGATCGTGCCGACCAGCGCGGCGGCGGCGGAGGCGCGGTCCTGGAGCCGCTCCTCGATCTGGTCGCGGAGGCGCTCGCCGAGCACGGCCTGCACCGTCGCCGAGAGGGCCAGGAGCAGGACGGCCAGCAGTGCGAGCACGGCCAGGACCGTCCGGAGGCGGAGCGAGCCGGTGCGCAGGGCGTCCGGCCTGGAGCGGCTCACGCCTCCACCCGGTAGCCGAGACCGCGGACGGTGTGCACGAGCCGGTCGCCGTGCGCCTCCATCTTCTTGCGGAGGGAGCTGAGGTGCACCTCGACGAGGTTCGGGTCGACGTGGTCGTAGCCCCAGACCTGCGTCAGGATCTGCGTCTTGGTGAGGGTGCGGCCGCGGTTGCCGGCGAGGAAGGCGAGGAGACGGAACTCGGTCGCGGTGAGGTCGAGGGCGACGCCGCCGCGGCGGGCGAGGCCCGACTCCGGGTCGACGACGAGGTCGCCGATCTCGACGACGGAGGGGATGCGGCCGCGGCGCCTCAGCACGGCGGTCACGCGCTTGACGAGCTCGGCGAGCACGAACGGCTTCACCACGTAGTCGTCGACGCCCTCGTCGAAGCCGCGGAGGCGGTCGTCGACGGCGTCGCGAGCGGTGAGCATGATCACGGCTGCGTCGCTGCTGCGGCGGATCCGCTCGGCGAGCACGATGCCGCTCGGGCCGGGGAGCATCCAGTCGAGGATCACCAGGTCCGGAGCGAAGGTGCTCAGCTCGCGGGCGAGGTCCTCGCCGGAGACGAGACCGCGGACCGTGAAGCGCTCGCTGCGCAGCGCGGTCTCGACGGAGGAGCGGATGGCGTCGTCGTCCTCGATGAGGAGCACACGGGCGGAGGAGGGCATGTGCTCGAACCTAGGGGCAGCGGATCGGGGCGCACCCCGCGTCTGCTGTGGAGGGTCTGTTCTTAAGTGCGGCTTCAGATTCGCCGTCGAATCTGAAATGGAACCGGCCGCAACCGATCCCGAACGGGGTCGGCACCGGGCCGGACGAGGAGACACCCATGACCGAGTCGACCACCCCCACCGAGAAGGGCTCGAGCTTCGGGCCGCGCCGTCCGAAGAAGCGCGCCCTGACCATCGGCATCGCCGTCGGCGCCCTCGGACTCGTCGCGCTCGGCTCGACCGCCGCCTTCGCCGCGACGCCGTCGAGCACGCCGACCTCCAGCGCCACCCCGCTGCACTCCAGCTCCAGCGCTGCGCCGTCAGCGCCGTCGAGCGCAGCGCCGTCGACCGACGCGCCCGCCGAGGGCACCGCTCCCACCCCGCCCGGCCCCGGCCACTGCGGTCCCGCGGGCCCCGGCGCCGCCGCGCTGCCGGCCCCGCCCGCCGACGGCACCGCGCCGACGCCCCCGAGCGACGGCTCAGCACCGACGCCGCCGACGGATGCGCCGACCCCGCCGACCCCGCCGACCGACGGCTCCGCGCCCACTCCGCCCACGGATGCGCCGACCCCGCCGACCGACGGTTCCGCGCCCACTGCTGAGCCCACCGCTCAGCCGACCGCTCAGCCGACTGCTCAGCCCTCGGCCGAGCCGACCCGCACGCCGGCTCCCGCTCCGGCCGGCGCCGT
>NZ_PSUG01000076.1:0-8995 GCF_002931755.1 Rathayibacter sp. AY2B3
CTTCCTCGCCTCCGTCTCGGACCCCGACGGACCCGACGGACTCGACCCCGACTGGTACGGCCGCTGGCGACAGCTCCCCGACGAGCTCCGGAACCCCCTCCGCACCTACACGATCCGCGCCGTCCGCCCCGAGGACGCCGAGGTCGACATCGACTTCGCCGCCCACGGCGACACCGGACCGGCCTCCGCCTGGGTCGAGACCGCCCGCCCCGGCGACCAGATCGTCATCATCGCGCCCGACACGCGCTCCGACCTCCCCGGCGGCGGAGTCGAATTCCACCCCGGCGCCGCCACCTCCCTCCTCCTCGCCGGCGACGAGACGGCCGTCCCCGCCATCGCCGCGATCCTCGAGAGCCTCGACGCCGACGCCACCGGCGCCGCGTTCCTCGAAGTCCCCACCGCCCTCGACCGCCTCCCGCTCCGCCACCCCGCCGGCGTCCACGTCACCTGGATCGTCCGCACCGACGCGGCAGCCCCCGGAGCAGCCCTCGGCGACGCCGTCCGCGCCTGGGCCGGCCGCTTCCTCACCGCCCACCACCGCGGCGTCGACGTCAGCGACATCGACGTCGACCACGAGATCCTCTGGGAAGTCCCCGAGGAGAGCCGCGACCCCGGCCTCTACGCCTGGATCGCCGGCGAAGCGGGCGCCGTGAAGCTGATCCGCCGCTGCCTGGTCACCGAACTCGGACTCGACCGGAAGCGGGTGGCGTTCATGGGGTACTGGCGCCTCAACCGCCCAGAGTCCAACTGACCCGGAGCGCCGCAGGGCGACGTTCTGCGGCGTTGTCGTCGGGCGCGATACCGCCGGTATCGCTTCCTCCTCCGCCTTGCAGAACGACGCCCTGCGACGCTCCGGGCGCTGCTCGTCGGGGGGCGGCGCGCCACGGGCGCGACCGCGGGGGACGGCGCGCCAGAGGCGCGGCCTCGGGCGCGCTGCTGAGAGCGCAGCACTCGGGGAGGGCGGATCGAGAGCCGCCGGGAGAGCGCCTGGGCGCTCCGCGCCGCACCCGCGCCGAGTCGGCGGCAGCGGGGAGCGGCAGCGGGCTACAGGGTGGGGGAGACGCCGACGAGACGGCTGGAGAGGGTCCAGAGGTCGTGTGCGAGAGCGCGGTCGCGGGCCTGGGGGTTCAGGGAGCCGTGCGGCGTCAGCTGGTCGAAGTAGGTGCCGCTGGCGGCGCCGACGTCGGGCTCGGAGGCGAGCGTGATCAGCGGCACCGCACCCGCCTCGGCGGAGATGCCGAAGGAGCCGACCGAGAGGCTCGTCATCAGCTTCATCATCGTGCTGTCGGCGCCGAAGCTCGTCGAGACGACGCCCGGATGGAACGAGTAGGCGTCGACGGACGTCGTCAGCAGGCGCTCCGCCAGCTCGCGGATGAAGAGGATCGTCACCAGCTTCGACGTGCCGTACGCCCGCCAGCCGCCGAGCCACGGGCCGCGGCGGTTGTCGAGGTCGTCGAGCTTCAGACGTCCGAAGCGGTTCGCGAGGCTCGCAGTGGAGACGACGCGCACACCGGGCCGCTCCCGCGAGGTCTCGATCATCCGCGGGAGCAGGAGACGGGTGAGCAGGAACGGCGCGAGATGGTTGCTCTGGATCGTCCGCTCGTGGCCGTCGACCGTCTCGGCGCGATGCGAGACGAGCCCGCCCGCGTTGTTCGAGAGGACGTCGATCCGCTCGTAGCGCTCGAGGAGGCCGTCGGCCAGGGCGCGGACGTCGTCGAGCCGGTCGAAGTCGGCCAGGAAGGCGTCGCCGCCCACGTCGGCGGCGACGGCGCGGGTGCGCTCGGGGTTCCGCCCGACCACGGCCACGCGGGCCCCGGCGGACGCCAGCGCTCCCGCCGCGACCCGGCCGATGCCGGAGCTCGCTCCGGTGAGGACGACGACGCGCCCCGTCATGTCAGTGACCACGGAGATATCCGCCCTTCTCGAGACCGGCTTCGATCTCGAATCGATTGCGCAGCGGATCGCGACCCGCCACCGTGTACGCGAACGGGAACCACATCCCGTAGAGCCGCCACTGCTCCTTGTGCACGGCCTCGTGCTCGAGGACGCTGTCGGAGACGTTGGTGCCCGTGAGGTAGCTCGTGCCGACGCAGGACCCTCCGCGGCCGAACGCCCAGGAGGGCAGACCGGTGAAGACGACGAGACCGTGGCTGCGCCGGATCGGGCCCGTGCTCCACAGCGCGCCCCACGCGAGTCCGACTGCGCACGCGAAGAGGTAGCCCGGCCGGGTGATCGCCGGATCCAGGGCCACCGTCGCGACGGCTCGGCGGAGCGCGCTCACGCGCTGTCGCGCCCGTAGGTCTCGAGCAGCCGCAGCCAGACCTCGCTGATCGTCGGGTAGGAGGGGACCGCGTGCCAGAGGCGCGAGAGCGGCACCTCGCCGACGACGGCGATCGTCGCGGAGTGGATCAGCTCGCCGACCTCCTTGCCGACGAACGTGACCCCGAGGACGACCTGGCGATCCTCGTCCACGACCATCCGCGCGGTGCCCCTGTAGCCGTCGGCGGCGAGCGCGGCGCCGGCGACCGAGCCGATCTCGTAGTCGACCACGCGGGTGCGGTAGCCGGCCTTCTCGGCGGCCGCGGCGGTGAGGCCGACGGACGCGACCTCGGGGTCGGTGAAGACGACCTGCGGCACGGCCTCGTGGTCCGCGGTCGCGACGTGGGCGCCCCAGGGGGCGTCGTGCACCTCGGCGCCCGCGGCGCGCGCGACGATCACGTCGCCGGCCGCACGGGCCTGGTACTTGCCCTGGTGCGTGAGCAGTGCGCGGTGGTTCACGTCGCCGACGCCGTAGAGCCACGGACGCTCGCCGCCGAGGGGAGCTCCGTCGTCGCCGAGGACGAGCATCGTGTCGTCGACGGTCAGCGAGGAGCCGGGCTCGAGGCCCACCGTCTCGAGACCGACATCGCGGGTGTGCGGGGCCCGGCCGGTCGCGGCGAGCACCTGGTCGGCCTCGATGACGTCGCCGCCCTCGAGCGTCACCGTCACGGTGCCGTCGGACCGGCGCTCGACCGAGACGGGCGAGTCGCCGAGGCGCAGGTCGACGCCGAGCTCCTGGAGCGCTGAGCCGACGAGCTCGCCGGCGAAGGGCTCGAACGGGGCGAGGAGTCCGCTGCGGGCGACGAGCGTGACGGAGGAGCCCATGCCGGCGTAGGCGGTCGCCATCTCGGTCGCGACGACTCCGCCGCCGATGACGACGAGGCGCGGCGGCACCTCCTCGGCCGAGGTGGCCTCGCGGCTCGTCCAGGGTGACGCGGCGCGCAGGCCCGGGATGTCGGGGACGACGGCGGTGGTGCCGGTCGCGACGGCGACGGCGGAGCGGGCGCGGAGCACGCGCACCTCGCCGTCGGGTCCGGTCACGGTCACCTCGCGCTCGCCGCTCAGGCGGCCGTGCCCGCGGACGAGCTCGATGCCGGCTCCCTCGAGCCACTGCACCTGGCCGTGGTCGTCGAAGTGGCTGGTGAAGGAGTCGCGGCGGGCCAGGAGCGCGGGCACGTCGACTCCTCCGCTCACCGCCTGCGCCGCGCCGGGGAGATCACGGGCGGCGCGGAGCGCCATCGGCGGCCGCAGCAGCGCCTTCGAGGGCATGCACGCCCAGTAGGAGCACTCGCCACCGACGAGCTCGCTCTCGACGACGGCCGCGGTGAGGCCGCCCTGGACCGCGCGGTCGGCGAGGTTCTCGCCCACCGGCCCGGCTCCGATGACGATGACGTCGAACTCGTCGGTCGTGCTGCTCATGCTGTCTCCCTGGGGTTCTCGGAGGCGTCGAGCCCCGTCGTCGGTGGGTGCGCGGCGGTCAATGCGCCGGCACGATCTCGGCCCGCCAGCCGTCGTAGCGGCCGCCGTGGCTCTCGACCGCGTCGATGACCTGGCGGAGGAACGCGGTGGTCGACTGCTCGTCGACCGCGGCGTGGTGGCTCGCGACCAGGACCTGCCTCAGCCGGAGCCGCGAGATCGCGATCTGGAAGCCGGAGGCGACGAGGACGCGTCCGGCGCGCCGTGCGGTGCTGCGGCGGGAGAACACGGCGAAGTGGTCGACCTCGCGCAGCTCCCACACCTGGTCGCCGTAGCGGAGCCGGATCTCGAGCTGCTGCGCGGCCCGCTCCTGCTGCGCCTCGAGGGAGGAGCTGCCGGGCGCCGTGACGGTGGTGCTCTCATCGCTCATCGGCCGGTGAACTCCGCCGTGGTCCGCTGGAGGAAGGCCTCGGTGCCGATGCGCGCGTCCTCGGACGCCGCGAGACGCGCGAGCGCCCCGGGGAGCGCGGCCGCGGCCTCGGCGTCGGACGCGGCGACGGCGAGCCGGGCACTGGCCAGGGCGGCCTGCACGGCGAGCGGCGCCTGCGCGGCGATCCGAGCGGCCAGCGCCCAGGACGCCTCGGCGACCGACCCGTCGGGGACGACCTGCTGCACGAGGCCGATGCGGTGGGCCTCCTCGGCGTCGAAGAGGTCGCCGGTGAGGATCCAGCGCATCGCGTCGCCCCAGCCGACGGCGCGGGGGAACCGCAGCGTCGCTCCGCCGAAGGGCAGGATGCCGCGGGCGACCTCGATCTGGCCGAAGCGGGTGGACCGCTCGGCGAGCACGACGTCGCTCGCGAGCGCGAGCTCGATGCCGAGCGTGAGGCAGGTGCCCTGGAGGCCGATGACGACCGGCTTGCTCACGGGCCGGGTGCGCAGGCCCCAGGGGTCGAGGCCGCCCTCGGGCACGAAGTCGAGGCCGTCGGAGCCCAGGCGGGGCCCAATGTCGGCGAGGTCGAGCCCGGCCGTGAAGTGCTCGCCCTCGGCGAGGACGACGCCGGCGCGCAGCTCCGGGTCGCGGTCGAGCTCGCCGTACGCGGAGGCCAGCTCGGAGAGGAGCCGCAGATCGGCGGCGTTGCGCTTCTCGGGCCGGTCCAGCACGATCGCGAGCACGGGCCCGCGCCGCTCGGTGCGCACGCGCGGTCTCTCGTCGCTCATCGTTCCTCCGCTCGGTCGCGTCCGACCATCTTGCCGGGTGCCGCCGACACGCGCTCGGGCTTGCGCGCCGATGGCAGGGCTCTCTCAGGCCCCGCGGGACAGAGCACCGAGGAGGCGGAGGATCGTGGGCAGGTCGTCCTCGGCCGCGGTCGGCGACGACGGGGCGAACGAGGTGACGCCGGCGCCCGCGAGCGGGAAACGGGACCGGAGGGCGTCGAGGCTCGCGACGAGGCGGGAGGCGGGCACGCCGAAGGGCACCGGGTCGAACAGCCCGGCGAGATCGGCGGGGTCGAGCACGTCCAGATCGAGGTGCACGTAGACGGAGGCGGCACCGGTCGCCTCGACCGCCGCGACGAGCGAGTCCGGGTCGAGGGCGTCCGCGGTCAGCACCGCGGCTCCCCGCTCGACCAGCGGCTCGAGCTCGCCGTCGTCGGCGGAGCGGACGCCGGCGAGGACGACGCGCTCGTCGGCCACGCGCTCCTCGGCGCCCGCGCTCAGGAGGCCGACGCCGCGGCCCAGCGCGGCCGAGAGGACCATGCCGCAGAAGGCGCCGCTGGGGGAGGACTCGGGAGTGTGCGCGTCCGGGTGGGCGTCGAGCCAGACCAGCGCGACCGGGCCCGGTGCCGAGCGCACCGCGTGCCCGATCGCCGCGAACTCGACGCCGCAGTCGCCGCCGATCGTGATCACGGGGTCGGTGCGGCCCGAGAGGGCCTCGCGCACCCGCTCGGCGACGGTGGCGACCGAGGCGTAGCGGCGGATGCCGGTGTCCTGGGCGTCGCCCGCCTCGGCGGGGATGTCGAGGGTCGTGGTGGCGGAGGAGGGCAGATCGCCCCGGATCGCCTCGGCTCCGTCGACGAGGCGCATCGCGCGCGTCGACGCCGAGCCCTGCCACTGGGGGACGACGAGGAAGGAGGCCATGTCCCTCACTATGGCACGTGCGCCGGTGCCGGGTGCCTGCGCGCTCAGGCCGCGGGCAGGCCTCCGGGGACGGCCGCGGGGCGGAGCGACGGGGGTGCGCCGTCGAGGTCGACCAGCGCCTCGTCGAGCGCGGAGCGGGCGCGGTCGGCGGCGGCGCGGGCCTCGTCCAGAGCGCCGGCCGGATCGGCTGCCGCGCGGCGCACCGCGGTGTCCAGCTGCCCGAGGGTCTCCTCCGCGAGGATCCGGGGTGCAGCGGTGATGCGCTCGCCGTGCACGGCGGCCAGGAGCAGCACCGACTCGGCGCCGAGCCGGGCCGCGGTGCGCGCCGCCTCGAACAGGAGGAGCTGGCGCTCGGCCTGGGCGCGCGGCTCGCGGTACCCGGACACGACGGCGTCCAACGCGGAGTCGGCGTCGAGCAGCAGGACCAGGAGCGCGGCCGGATCGTGGCGGGCGCCGGCCGACCGGGCGTCGTCGGCGTCCAGGAGGAGCGACCGTGCCGCGGCGCACGCGACGGCCACGTCGGCGGCGGAGGCGAGCTGAGCCGAGGTACGCAGGTCGGAGAGGGTGGCGGCCCGCTCCAGGTCGTCCCGCACGGAGCGCTCGACGCGGCTCAGCTGCACCTCGGCGCGGGTCAGGAGCCCGACCAGCGAGTCGACCGCGTCGAGGAGGGCGCCGGGATCGGGGGAGCCGCCGGCGGCGACGTGCTCGACGGCCTCGCGCAGCGGTCGGACCCGGCGCTCGGGAGTGGTCCCGGCGAGGACGGAGACCTCGGAGCGCGCCTGCTGCACGCGCTCCGGGACGGACGGGCTCGGCGAGGTCACTCCGTGATCGTACGGCCGGAGTGTGACACCGCGTGACACGGCGGTTCGACCGGCGGCGGCGGCGTCCCCAGGATGGAGTCATGACCCGCTCGCTCGCCATCGTCGAGGTCGCCCGCGTGCGACCGGGCCGCGAGGAGTACCACGCCTACGTGCAGATCCTGAACGGCCGCATCCTCGCCCTCGCCCACGAGCGCGGCTGGCGGGCGGAGCGCTTCGCCGCCGAGGAGCTGGGCACGGAGGAGCTGCTCGCTCGGACGGCGGGGGCGGACGCCCTCGTCCTCGCGGGCGGCGAGGACATCGCTCCCGAGCAGTACGGAGCCGACCGCGGCTATCCGGCCGAGGGCCCCCACGCGGAGCGCGCCGACGCGGCCCAGATCGCGCTGGTGCACCGGGCGCTGGCCCGTCGGACCCCGCTGCTGGGCATCTGCCGCGGCCTGCAGATCGTCAACGTCGCGCTGGGCGGCACGCTGGTGCAGGACCTGGGTCCGGAGGCGGAGCACGTCAACGCGTCGGCCCCCGCTCACCAGCGCATGCACCGGCACGAGGTCGGGCTCGCGGCGGGCTCCGTGCTCGGCGGGCTCTTCGGGTCCGAGGCGCTCGCGGTGCAGAGTGCGCACCACCAGGCGGTCGACCTGCTCGCCCCCGGGCTGCGGGTCGTCGCGCGGGCCGAGGACGGCGTGATCGAGGCCGTCGAGCACGTCGCGGCCCCCCTCGTGGGCGTGCAGTGGCACCCCGAGGACCCGGACGCTCCCGCCGGTCAGCTGGCGACGCTGCTCGACGGGCTGGCGCTGGCCGCCGCCCGCGGGGAGTTCGCGCTGCCCCTCGCCGCCTGAGCGGCCGGGGCTCCCCGCGGGCGACCGGGCTCAGCGGGCCAGTCGGGCCATCCACGCCTCGATGTCGTCGGCCGAGCGCGGGATGCCGGCCGAGAGGTTCTCGGCGCCGTCTGCGGTGACGAGCACGTCGTCCTCGATCCGGACGCCGATGCCGCGCAGCTCCTCCGGGACCGTCAGGTCGTCGGGCTGGAAGTAGAGGCCGGGTTCGATCGTGAAGACCATGCCCTCCTCGACCAGTCCGTCGAGGTACATCTCGCGCCGCGCCCGGGCGCAGTCGTGCACGTCGAGCCCGAGGTGGTGGCTGGTGCCGTGGACCATGTAGCGGCGGTGCTGCTGGTTGTCGGCCTCGAGCGCCTCCTCGGCGCTGACCGGCAGCAGGCCCCACTCGGCGGTGCGGCGCGCGATGACGGCCATCGCCGCGGCGTGCACCTCGCGGAAGCGGATGCCGGGTCGGACGATCGCGAACGCGGCGTCGGCCGCCTCCCGCACCGTCTCGTGCACCCGGCGCTGGGCGTCCGTGTACCGGCCGTCGACCGGGAAGGTGCGCGTGATGTCGGCGGTGTAGTAGCTGTCCTGCTCGACGCCGGCGTCCAGCAGCACCAGCTGGCCGGGGCGCACCGGCCCGTCGTTGCGCGTCCAGTGCAGGATGCAGGCGTGGGGGCCCGCCGCGGCGATGGTGTCGTAGCCGACCGCGTTGCCGTCGGCGCGCGCGCGTCCGTTGAAGACGCCCTCGATCAGGCGCTCGCCCTTCTCGTGGGCGACGATGCGCGGCAGGTCGGAGAGGACGTCCTCGAAGCCGCGGCCCGTCGCGTCGACGGCGGCGCGCAGCTCGGCGATCTCGTACGCGTCCTTGACCAGGCGGAGCTCGGCGATGTCGCGCTCGAGCGCCGCGTCGCGGTCCGCCCGCTCGTCGGCCTCGACCGCGTCGAGACGGCCGGTCACCGCCGGGTCGGCCTCGCGCAGCACGGCGACGGGGACGCCGTCGTGCGCGTCGAGGACCGCGTCGAGCTCGGCGATCCCGCGGGTGGCGAGGCCGAGATCGCTCGCGACCTGCGCGAGCGACGGACGCGGCCCGATCCAGAACTCGCCGATCTCGGGGTTGGCGTAGAACTCGTCGGAGTCGCGGCCCGCGCGCTCGCGGAAGTAGAGCGTCGCGCTGTGGCCGGACTCGGCGGGCTCGAGGACGAGGACCGCGCCGGGCTCGGAGTCGGAGCCCCAGCCGGTGAGCCAGGTGAAGGCCGAATGCGCACGGAAGGGGTAGTCGGTGTCGTTCGCGCGCTGCTTGAGGCGGCCCGCCGGGACGATGATGCGGACGCCGGTGTGCAGCGCGGAGAGGCGCTCGCGGCGGGAGGCGGCGAAGGACGCCTGCTCACGCGGAGCGGGCAGCGGCTCCTCCCTCTCGGCCCAGCCGGACGCGATGAAATCGCGGAAGCGGTCGGAGGCGGGGGTCGTGGAGCGGTTCGCGGTGGC
>NZ_PSUG01000077.1:0-8280 GCF_002931755.1 Rathayibacter sp. AY2B3
CGACTTCGTCCACGACGGCCACAAGCACGCCGCTCACGCCGGCCACTACGACGAGCACTGAGGCCGTGCGCGACGGGGGGTGCGGGGTGGTGGGTCTCCATGGGCCGCTACTCTATCGATAACAGTTCTCATTAACGACAGGAGCATCCGTGAAGGTCCGCAACTCCCTCAGGTCGATGAAGGCGCAGCCCGGCTCGCAGGTGGTCCGCCGCCGCGGCCGCGTCTTCGTGATCAACAAGCTGAACCCGCGCTTCAAGGCCCGTCAGGGCTGAGCGCCGACGGGAGGGTGCGAGCCCTCCCGTCGCGCACGGCCTCAGTGCTCGTCGTAGTGGCCGGCGTGAGCGGCGTGCTTGTGGCCGTCGTGGACGAAGTCGACGTGGTCGTCGTGCTGCACGGTCTCGTGCCCGCAGGCGTCGCCGTGCTCGTGGTCGGCGGTCGAGTGCTCGGCCTCCGACTCGTGCTCGTCGTAGTGGTCGCCGTGCAGGGCGTGGTGGTGCGTGCCGTGGACGTAGTCGACGTGGTCCTCGTGCTGCACGGCCGGGTGGCCGCAGCCCTCGCCGTGCTCGTGCTCGGTGACGGGGTGCTCGGCGTGGAGATCGGTGGTGCTCATGGTGCTGCCTTTCCGGATGCGGGGGCCGCGAACGCGACGGGCTCCAGTCGACCAGATCCATAAACGCATTGCAATGGATGCGCCTGATCGAGAGCGATCATCGTTCCCGACAAGGACGGAGGTCACCCCTCCAGGGCGTGCCGGACCGCGTCGTCGACGATGTGCGTGACGTGGGTGTCGGCGACCGAGTAGTGCGCCTCGCGGCCCACGCGCTCGACCGCGACGAGCCCGGCGGTGCGGAGCATGCGCAGGTGCTGCGAGACCAGCGGTTGCGAGAGCCCGGTCACCTCGGCCAGCCGCCCGACCGTCGACGTCTCCTCGGCGAGGGCCCGGAGCAGGCGCAGCCGGGAGGAGGAGGACAGCACTTTGAAGAGCTCGGCGGCGGGTTCGAGGTCCTCGGTCATCTGCTCATGTAAGCAGAGGTGCATGCGCCGTGTCCGCGCGGGGCCCCGCGCGGCTCCGGCTACCCTCGGTGCGATGGACGAGGACAGGTACGGGCAGGACGTGCTCGCCGGCGACTGGCGGGCCCGGGGCAGGGTCGAGGTGGCGGTCGTCGAGGCCGAGCGCGATCTCGTCGTCGAGGAGGTCGCCTCCGGCTTCGTGGGCGCCGTGCTCGGTGTCGAGCTGCGGATGGTGCGGCTGGAGGACCGGTTCGGCAAGGTCCGCGTGTTCCCGCTCGGGCCCGGGTTCCTGATCGACGGGAAGCCCGTGTCGCTCAAGGCGCCCGGGCTGAAGCGCGACGCGAGCCTCGGTCGCGCGCGCTCCGCCTCCGGCTCCTTCCACGTCGCCGACGCGAAGGCGCGGGTCGCCCTGCCCAGCCGCATCTACGTCGAGGGCCGGCACGACGCCGAGCTGGTCGAGAAGGTCTGGGGCCACGACCTGCGGGTCGAGGGCGTCGTCGTCGAGTACATCGAGGGCGTCGACAACCTCGACGAGCTGGTGCGAGAGTTCCGGCCCGGTCCGGGGCGCCGCATCGGCGTGCTCGTCGACCACCTGGTGCGCGGCTCGAAGGAGTCGCGGATCGCCGACCAGGTCGCCGCCGGTCCGCACGGCGCCCACGTCCTCGTCGTCGGCCACCCCTACATCGACGTCTGGCAGGCCGTGAAGCCCGGCCGGATCGGCCTGGAGCGCTGGCCCGAGATCCCTCGCGGAACCGAGTGGAAGCACGGGATCTGCGAGGCGCTCGGCTGGCCGCACGAGGAGCAGGCCGACATCGCGCGCGCCTGGCAGCGCATCCTCGGCCGGGTGCGCACCTTCCAGGACCTGGAGCCGGCGCTGCTGGGCCGGGTCGAGCAGCTCATCGACTTCGTGACGGAGCCCGCATGACCCGGCACGCGGGCCTCGGCCTCGCCCTCGACGCCGTGCTCGTCCTGGTCTTCGTGCTGATCGGCCGCGGGAGCCACGACGAGGGGTCGGCGCTGATCGGCCTGCTCACCACGCTCTGGCCGTTCCTGGCGGCGCTCCTGCTCGGCTGGGTCGTCACGCGCTCGTGGCGCTCCCCGGACCGGATCGTGCCCGCCGGGCTCGTCGTCTGGGCGGTGACCGTCGCGGGCGGGATGCTCCTGCGGATCGCCTCCGGGCAGGGCGTGCAGTGGAGCTTCGTGATCGTGACGGCCGTCGTGCTGGCCGTGTTCCTCCTCGGCCGCCGCGCTCTGACGCGGCTGATCGCCCGCCGGCGCTAGGCGGACCGGCGGCTCAGCCCACCCGCACCCCGAAGTGCTCCGCGAACAGCGGCAGCAGGAGGCTGAGCTGCAGCTCGGAGAGGGTGGCGCCCCGGAGGCCGTCCAGCCCGGTGAGCACATGCAGCCCGGCGCCGCGCAGATCGAGGTGCTCGATCCGTGCCCGGGAGAGATCGAGCGAGCGGACGTCGCAGTCGACCAGGCGCAGCCGCGTGCCGGTCGCTCCCGCCAGGTCGAGCTCGTCGATCGTGCAGCGCTCGAGCAGCACGTCGCGCACCGTGGCGCCCCGGAGATTCAGGTAGCCGAGCTTGCAGTCGGCCACGCGCACCTGCTCCCAGGTGCTCTCGTAGAGCTCGCCCGAGCCCAGCCTCGAGGCGAGCAGCTCCACGGAGCGGAGCCGGCTCCGCGGCGCCGAGAGGCCGGGGACGTCCAGGCGCTCCAGCCGTGACTCCGTGATCGACGCGGCGCGCAGCTGGGCCCCGTCCAGGACCACTCCCGCCAGCACGCACTCGCTGAAGGAGGCCGCGGTGAGGTCGGTGCCGGTGAGGTCCGTGCCGGTGAAGCGCAGACCCTCTGCGTGCTCGCGGGCACCGGTGTCCCCGGCGCAGCCCTCGGCGAGGCCGTCGAGGAGGAGGGGGTCGAGCCGGGGAGGAGCGGTCGCGTCGCGCACGCGGCGAGCCTAGTGCTGGCACCATGGCGGCATGCCCCGCCTGCTCGCCGTGTGCCGCGTCGCCCGCCTCCTGCCCGACTCCGGCACGGTCGGCGTGACCGCGATCGACAAGCGGCCGGTCGAGGGTCCTGTCGGCGTGCGCGATCTGGGCCTCTACGGCGATGTGCAGGCCGATCGCGCGCACCACGGCGGCCTCGACAAGGCGCTCTACGCCTACTCCGACGAGGACGCGCTCTGGTGGGCGGAGCGACTGGGTCGGCCGGTGGCGGCGGGGATGTTCGGCGAGAATCTGCGGATCGAGGGCCTCGACGTGAGCGGCGCCGTGATCGGCGAGCGCTGGCGGATCGGCGCGGCGGTCGAGGTCGAGGTGACGATGCCGCGGACGCCGTGCGCGACGTTCCAACGGGCCCTCGGAGAGCCGCAGTGGGTCAAGCGCTTCGCGGACGAGGGGCGTACGGGCGCGTACCTGCGGGTGCTGCACCGCGGATCGGTGGAGGCGGGCGACGCCGTCGAGGTGCTGAGCCGGCCGGCGCACGGCGTCCCGGTCGACCGCTGGTACCGCGAGCACAGCCCGGCGGACGCGCAAGCGCTCCTCGAGGCGGAGGAGGCGGGCGCTCTCCGGCCGGCTCCGGCGCTGCGGGCGTCGATCGAGCGGGCGCTCGCCTGACCCGGTCTACTCCCCGCGCGCCTCGCGCTTGAGGCGGCGCTTGACCGCCCGCTCCGTGAGGACCGTCAGGTAGTCCTGCACGGGCCGGTCCTGCAGCCCCGCGAGCTCCTCGCGCACGAGCGGCGCGACCTGCTCCTCGGAGTGGTCGGGGAACTTCTTGCGCACGTTCGCGGTCACGTCGCGCACCACCTGGTCGAGATCGAAGTCGGTCGTCATGCCGAGATCCTGCACCCCGCAGGTGAACAGGAGGGGCGCGGAGCCCACGGCCCCTCGCCCCTCCTCCGCGCCGGTCGTCAGCTCGCGGCGACGGCGATCTCGTTCGGCGTGACGTCGAGCTCGCCCGTGGCGACGACCTCTCCGGTGGTGAGGTCGACGGCGTGGATGCTGTCGGCGGCCGGGTCCGTCACGTAGGCGACGTCTCCGGCGACGGCGATCGCGGGGTGAGGGTCCTGCCACTCGACCGGGCTCTCCCAGGCGTCGACGACGGGGTAGGAGGCGGTCGGCTCGCCGGTCTCCGGGTCGAGGACGTGGATCGCGCCGTCCGAGGCGATCATGTACGCCAGGTCGTCGGGGCCGCGGGCGACGCCGCGGAAGGTGTACTCGACGCCCTCGGGCAGGTCGACGACGTTGAGGGTCTTCGCCTCGGTGTCGATCAGCGCCACGCGGTGCAGGAGGTAGCCCTCGGCGTCGCGGTCGTCCTTGTAGTCGCCGACGATGATCGGGCTGGTCTCGCTGACCCAGGCGTTGCCCATGCGGCCGTACGGCTGGTCCGGCGCCTCGAGCTTCGTGATCTCGCCGCCGTCGTAGACCAGGGCGCCGTTCTCGCAGCCGAAGACGACGACCTCGTTCTCGGCCGTGCCCTCTCCGTGGACACCGGGGCACTGGTCGTTCGTGGCCGTCACGGCGCCGGAGGCGTCGCGCACCTCGATGCCGGTGCGCCCGTCGGCGTCGCCGACCGTGGTGAGGAGGGTGCCGTCCTCGAGGACGATCGAGACGCCGTGGTGCGCCTCGACTCCCGGGATGGTCTCGGTCGCGGGCATCCCGTCCGAGGCCGCCAGGTCGGCGGTCTCGAGGACGGTCGTGTCGCTCGTGCCGTCGGCGTAGAGGACGGTCCTCCCGGCGTGCCGGACGACGTGGCCCGGGGTGTCCGCGGGGAAGACGATGTCCGTCAGCTCCGGCTCACCGCCGGTGCCGGCGGCGGTGTCGAGGAGCTGGAACCCCTCGCTCACGGTGACCAGGACGTGGCGGCCGTCGCCGGCGGGGTTGAGGCGGGTGAACTCCTCGGAGTCCAGGTCCGCGACGGTCTCGAGGGTCTCGCCGTCGAGGACGAGGACGCCGCCCTCGTAGGCGACGGCGACGCGGGCTCCGGTGGACGCCGCGGCCTCGGTGGCCGGTGCGGTGGACGCCGACGACTCGGCGGCGGGGGTCGAGCTCGACGAGCAGGCCGCGAGGACCGTGATCGAGCAGGCGGCGATCAGGCCGAGGCCCGCCCGACGGACGTGGGTGTTCTGCATGGGTGCTTCTTCTTCCTGGTGGTGGATCGGAGGGCTCACGGGGAGAGCCCGGTGGCGATGCGCTGCGTGTTGACGCGCATCATGGCGAGGTAGTCGGGAGCGCCGCCCTCGGGCCCCGTCAGGGACTCCGTGAACAGCTCGACCACCTCGACGCGGATGTCGGCCTCGCTCGCGAGCGCCTGGACCAGGCGGTCGGGAGACGAGGACTCCGCGAAGATCGTGGGGACGCCGGTCCGCTCGACCGCGTCGACGAGGTCGGCGAGGTCGGAGGCGGACGGCGCCGCGAGGGTCGTGCCTCCGGGGATGACGGCGCCGACGACGTCGAAGTCGAAGCGCTCGGCGAGGTACCCGAAGACGTGGTGGTTGGTGACGAGGGCGCGGCGCTCGGCGGGGATCGCGGCGAACGCGGCGGCCATCTCGGAGTCGAGCCGCTCGAGCTCGGCGCGGTAGCCGTCCGTCCGGTCCCGGACGGCGGCCGGATCGACGCCGTCGAGCGCGGCGAGCACGGGCCCGAGGGAGTCGACGACGTCGATCATCCGGCCGGGGTCCGTCCAGAAGTGCGAGTCCGGGCTCCCCTCCGCGTCGCCCTCGCCGTAGTCGAGGACGTCGACGGCGTCGCCGGCGACGAACGCGGGCACGTCCTCTCCCGAGGCCTCGTCGAGGTGCTGCTGCAGGCCCTCCTCGAGTCCGAGCCCGTTCGAGACGACGAGGTCGGCGGAGCGCAGGCGCGCCGCCTCCTGCGCCGAGATCTCGAAGGAGTGCGGGTCGGCGTCCGGCTTCATCAACGTGACGACCTGCGCCTCGTCGCCGACGAGCTCGCCCACGACGTCGCCGAGGATGTTGGTGGAGACGATGACGAGCGGCCGGTCGTCCTCCTCCGCGGCGGTGCAGCCCGACAGGAGCAGGACCGCCGCGGCGGACGCGAGCGCCCAGCGGCGCCTCATCGGCCCGTCTCCGCCGTGAAGGCCGGCTCGGAGGCGGTCTCGAAGGTGCGGGCGAGGCGGGCGCCGTCCGCGTAGTCGATCTCGTGCAGCCTCCGCTCGGCGGGCGCGCTGACGTAGGCCCGCTGCTGGTCGGCGATCAGGACGGGCCGCGAGCCGTCCGCGGTCGTGTCCGCGACGAGGGGCGCGGTCTCGGCGAGGACCGCGCCGTCGGAGCCGTCGAGCACCAGCACGCGTCCGTCGGCGGCGAGGGCGAGGACGGTCTCGTCCGCGTCGTCGACCGCGGTGACCTGCGCGAGCGGTGCGGGAGAGGGGAGGAGGATCCACGAGCGCTCCCGGGTGTCGAGGAGCCAGATGCCCGCGTCGCCGGCGAGACCGGCGACCGTGGGGCGGCCCTCGCGGTTGTCGAACGACGTGGCGGGTGGTGCGGTGGTGCCGGCGGGGTAGGGGATCCGCTCGACGACGAGCTCCTCGCCCTCGATCGACGCCAGGAGCGCGCCGTCGGAGCAGCCGACGACGGCGCCGACGCGGGTCGTGATCGTCCCGGCGGGGTCGGGGCAGCCTTCGCGGAGGCCCGTGAACTCGCCGTCCGAGTCGTAGCCGGCGACGGCCGCCCCGGCTCCGGAGCCCTCGGTCACCAGCGCAGAGGAGCCGACGGGCACGACCATCCCCGGTCCGGGCTCGAGGTCCTTCCGGAACCGCTCGACGATCGCGCCCGTCGACAGCGCCTCGGTGTCGAGGAGGACCGCCTCGCCGGAGTCGGGGAAGAAGAGTCCGGTGCCGCCGGTGGTCGAGAGGTTCGTCGTGGCGACGACGGCCGTCCCGGAGCCCTCGACCGTGCCGATCAGGCGGGGGTCTGCGCGGTAGTAGTGGAAGTGGTCGACGTGGTCCCAGGTCCACACGCCGCTGTCGACGATCTCGACGCCCGCGTCGGTCTGTGCGAAGAGGTAGCGGCCGTCGGTCGTCATCGCGCTCGGGGCGCCGATGGTGCCGAGGCCGGTGACCGTCTCGTCGAGGAGGTCGAGGTGCGACACGGCGCCGGTGGGATCGATCGTGGTCAGCCCGAGGCGCGGCTCGGCGAGCTCGGCGGCGTTCGCGACGGCGCCGTGCCCGGAGCCCGTGTCGTCAGCGGCCGGCGCGGAGGCGTCGGTCGAGCAGGAGGCCAGGCCGAGCGCGAGGGCGCCCAGGAGGGCGGTGGCGGTGGTTCGGGAGTGCACGGAGTCCTTTCGAGAGGGAGCGGGGGAGGGGCGGTGCCGGGGAGGTCTCATGCGGCGACCGGCCGAGGGTCCGACCGGGACGCGAGAGCCGACGGGGCCGAGCGGACCGCCCAGGACACGGCGGCGACCGCGACGGCCGAGCCGGCGACCGAGGCGCCCGCGGCCGTCGCCGCGTGCCAGGAGACGAGCAGGCCGACGAGCACGGAGGCCGCGCCGAGGACTGACGCGAGCAGCATCCGGGTCGGGATGCGGGTGGTCCAGTGCCCGGCGGCGACCGCGGGGGCCAGCAGCAGTCCGACGACGAGGAGCGAGCCGACCGCCTGGTAGGAGGCGACGACGGCGAGGGTCACCAGGCCGACCAGCGCGGCCTGAGCCGAGCGCGGACCGAGGCCGAGCACCGCGGCGATGCGCGGATCCAGTGCCAGGGCGACGAGCGGGCGGTGGAAGGCCGCTGCGACGAGGAGGCCGGCTCCGGCGGCGGCGGCGAGCAGCCCGATGTCGACGGGGGTGATCGCGAGGATGTCGCCGAAGAGGATCGAGGTCGCGTCCGTGGCGAAGCTGCCCGAGTGCGAGACGACGATGACGCCCAGCGCCAGCATGGCGACGAAGAGCAGGCCGATGCTGGTGTCGTAGGACAGGCGTCCGCGCCGCTGCAGGGCCGCGATGCCGAGGCTCATCAGCACCGCACTGGCGGCGCCGCCCACGAGGACGGGAGCGCCGAGCACCGTCGCGAGGGCGACGCCGGGGAGCATCCCGTGGGCGAGCGCCTCGCCGAGGAAGGCCATCCCGCGGAGGACCACCCAGGTGCCGACGACGCCGCAGAGGACCGCGACGAGGACGCCGCCGAGGAGGGCGCGCTGGAGGAAGTCGAGAGCGAACGGCTCGAGGATTCCGGCGAGGAGGCTGGGCATGGTGCCCGACCGTACACGATAATGAGAACGGTTATCATTCGTGTACGCTCGTCAGGATGGACGTCCCACCC
>NZ_PSUG01000078.1:0-8235 GCF_002931755.1 Rathayibacter sp. AY2B3
CGCCGCCGCCCGCGACGGTCCCCGCGTCGCGGCAGCCGCCCAGCGCGGCCGAGCCCGGCAGCCCGGTCCAGTGGTCGACGGTGGAGTTGAGGTCGCCGAGGACCACGACGTCCTCCTCCGCGGAGCAGAGCGCGGAGACCGAGAGCAGATCGCTCCGCCACTCCGCGAGGCGCGACGGGATCGGAGCCATGGTGTGCACCGCGGCGAGGACGGGGCGCTCGGGAGTGTCGGGGCGCGCGACGAGGGACGGCGTCGATCCGGTGACGACCGCGGCCGTGTCGACGGTGTACCCGCCGAGCGAGGGGGAGAGCAGCAGGGCCGCCCCGTCGTCGGCACCCGATCCGGCGTAGTGGAGGGTCATCGACATCCCCTGAGCGCTGAGCGCGTTCACGACGTCCTGCGCGTGCGTCTGCGAGACCTCGAGGAGGGCGATGCCGTCGACCGCGCTCTCCCGGGCGAGCGAGGCGATCGTGTCGATGGGCACGCCGTCGTGCAGCACGTTCCAGGCGGCGAGGCGCACGTCGGCGAGGCGATGGGCGCGCGGAGCGGCGGAATCGTAGCCCCGCGCTCCCTGCACTCCCGCGAGCACGAGCGCGAAGACGACGCCGAGCGCCGCGAGAGCCAGCGCGAGGCGCCTGACCGGAGCGACGAGGACCGCGATCACGGTCAGGACCGCGGCGAGCCCGACGGCCGCCGCGCCCGTCGCGAGCCGGAACGGCACCAGCTGGGCGAAGGGGGCGTCGCGGGCGATCCCGAAGAAGCCGGGCGCCGCGACCACCAGCAGAGCGATCGCCACGATCACCGCCACCGCGGTCTTCACCAGTCTCGTCCCCATCGCGGCCCAGGCTACTAGGGCATCGGAGGGCTCGCAGGCGGCGCGTCTACGATGAGCCCATGCATGTCGACGGGGGCCGTTACGACCTCCACACCCACTCCGTCGTCTCCGACGGCACCGAGGCTCCGGCCGTCCTGGTGCGGGCCGCGGCCGCGGCCGGGCTCACCGGAGTGGCCCTCACCGACCACGACACGACCGGCGGCTGGGCCGAGGCGCTCGCCGCGGCCGAGGAGGCGGGGATCGACCTGCTGCCCGGGATGGAGCTCTCCTCCCGCGTCGGCTGGGCCAGCGTCCACGTCCTCGCGTACCTCGTCGATCCGGCGGATCCGGGGCTCCTGGCCGAGACCGCGCGCATCCGCTCGGCCCGCACGCACCGCGCGGAGGCGATCGTCACCGCGATCGCGGCCGACTACGACCTCACCTGGGACGACGTCCTCGCCCAGACCAGCCCGGGCACGACCATCGGGCGTCCGCACATCGCCGACGCTCTCGTCGCCCGCGGCCTGGCCACCGACCGCTCCGCGGCCTTCGCGGGGATCCTCGACTGGCGCGGCGGCTACTACCGCCCGCACTACGCGCCCGATCCGGTCGACGCCGTGCGCCTGGTCCGCGCGGCGGGCGGGGTCCCGGTCATCGCGCACCCGGCCGCGAGCGCCCGCGGGATCGCGGTCGAGTCGATCCTCCCGCAGCTCGTCGACGCCGGCCTCTTCGGCCTCGAGGTCGAGCATCGCGAGAACACGGCCGACGGCAAGCGCCGGCTGCGAGAGCTCGCCGAGCAGTACTCGCTCGTCACCACGGGCTCGAGCGACTACCACGGCACGGGCAAGCCGAACCGCCTGGGCGAGAACACGACCGCGCGCGCGACCGTCGACGCGATCCGCTCCTCCGCCCGCTGAGCCGCGGCGACCGCCGGGTCGCGGACGCCGTCGAGTCGCGGACAGCCGCTGAGACGCCGAGAGCCCGCCCTCCGCGACGGATCGCGAGAGACGGGCTCGGTGGCGCGGTGGCTCAGGCCTGGGCGTCGGGGCGCGGGGAGCGGCGGCGCGACCGGGTGCGGCGGCGCGGCTCGCTGTTGCCGTCGTGGTGCTCCTTGCTCTCGCTCGAGGGAGCGGGGCCGGTCTGCTGCGGAGCGGTCGAGTCGGCGGCGTCGGAGCGGGTGCGGCGGCGCGGCGGCCGGTCGCCCCGCTCGGAGCGCTCGCCCCGGTCGGAGCGCTCGCCCCGGTCCGGTCGGGCGTCGGCCTTCGCCTCGGCGGGGATCGGGGTCGGCTTCAGCCGTCCCTTGGTTCCCGCGGGGATGTCGAGGTCGGTGTAGAGGTGCGGCGAGGACGAGTAGGTCTCGACCGGGTCGGGCTGGCCGAACTCCAGCGCCCGGTTGATGAGGGCCCACTTGTGCAGGTCCTCCCAGTCGACGAAGGTCACCGCGATGCCGGTCTTGCCCGCGCGCCCGGTGCGGCCCACGCGGTGCAGGTAGGTCTGGTCGTCGTCCGGGATCGTGTGGTTGATCACGTGGGTGACGTCGTTCACGTCGATGCCGCGCGCGGCGACGTCGGTGGCGATCAGGATGTCCTTCTTGCCGGCCTTGAACGCCGCCATCGCGCGCTCGCGCTGCTCCTGGTTGAGGTCTCCGTGCACGGCGGCCGCGTTGAAGCCGCGGTCGTTGAGCTCCTCGACGATGCGGGCGGCGGCGCGCTTCGTGCGGGTGAAGATGACGGTCTTGCCGCGGCCCTCGGACTGCAGGATGCGCGCGATGACCTCGTCCTTGTCGAGCGAGTGCGCCCGGTAGACGATGTGCTTGATGTTCGCCTGCGTGATGCCCTCGTCGGGGTCGGTCGCGCGGATGTGGATGGGCTTGTTCATGAAGCGGCGCGCGAGCGCGACGATCGCGCCCGGCATCGTCGCCGAGAAGAGCATGGTGTGGCGGGTGGGCGGCGTCTGCGCGAACAGCTTCTCGATGTCCGAGAGGAAGCCCAGGTCGAGCATCTTGTCGGCCTCGTCCAGGACCATCACCTGCACGTTGGCGAGCGAGAGCAGGCGCTGCCCGGCGAGGTCGAGGAGGCGTCCGGGCGTGCCGACGACGATCTGGGCGCCGGCCTTCAGCTGCTCGATCTGGCCCTCGTAGGCCTTGCCGCCGTAGATGGAGACGATCTTGGTCGGCCGGTTGGAGGCGGCCAGCTCGATGTCCTCGGTGACCTGCACGGCGAGCTCGCGGGTCGGGACGACGATGAGCGCCTTGACGCCCGGCTCCGGGTCGGCGCCGAGGGCCTGGATGAGGGGGAGGCCGAAGCCGAAGGTCTTGCCGGTGCCGGTCTTGGCCTGGCCGATGATGTCCTGCTTCTGCAGGGCCAGGGGGATCGTCTGCTCCTGGATGGGGAACGGCTCGAGGATGCCCTTGGCGGCGAGTGCGGCGACGATGTCGTCGTCGATGGTGAGGTCGGAGAAAGTCACGGAGTGAAGCGCCTGTCGTGTCGAACGGTCCACGCCCCTGTACGACTCCGGGCGCAGGGTCACCGATCCAGCGCCGGTGACGTCCCGGCGAGTCTACTGCTCCCGGCCCCGTCGGCCCCGGAACCCCGCTCCTCCGGCGCCCTATGCTGAAGAAATGGCTGCCTGGTTCCGACGTCGACGTCCCCTGCTCGACGTGCCCCGCCTGACGCCGCGCGGGGAGTCGAGCCAGAAGCGCGACCGCGTCGACCTCGCCGACCTGACCCCCGAGGTGCTGCCCTACCTCGGCCAGGTCGCCTATCTCCAGCTCGCGGTGTTCGAGGTGCTGGCGCGCGCCGTCGCCGAGACCGACGACCTCGCGGACAAGGAGGCCATCTCCTCCGCGGCCGGCACGGCGCTCGCGAAGCACCACGCCGTCGTCGCCGAGCTGCGCCGCCGCGATGCGGAGCCCGGCGAGGCCATGGCGCCGTTCCGCCCCGCGATCGACACCTTCGAGCGGCTCACCCGCGGCGCGGATCTCCACGAGACGCTGCTCTCGGCGTACATCACGGCGGGCCTGCTCGACGACTTCTTCATCCGCCTCACCGGCGGGCTGCCCACCGACGTGGGGCCGCGCATCGCGCAGACCCTCGGCGCGGACACGGGCGTCGACGGCGTGATCACGATCCTCCGCCGCGAGATCGCCGCGGACGAGCGCCTGGGCTCGCGCCTGGCCGTCTGGGGCCGCCGCCTGGTGGGCGACACCCTCCTCGTGGCGCGCTCCGCGCTGATGGGGTCGGGCAACCACGACTCCGACGAGTCGCGGATCGAGCCGGTGTTCACCGAGCTCATCGCCTCGCACACGCGGCGGATGGACGCCCTGGGGCTCACGGCCTGACCGTCCTCGGCGCGTCGCTGCGCCGGACTCCGGGAACGACGGAGGCGCGGAAGTCCGAGGACTCCCGCGCCTCCGGCTCGGATCAGGGGGCGACGCGTCCCGAGAGCATCGCCTGCAGGGAGGCCTCGTCGCGGCGGGCGCGAGTGCGCCCGAGCGAGAGGCCGACCGGGACGACGACCACGGCGGTCGCGACGAGGGACAGGACCCAGATCAGTCCGCCGTCCCACGGCAGGCCCGCCCAGGTCAGCGCGACCCAGACGACCGCGGCCACCAGGCCGCCGACCGCCGGCACCAGCACGGAGCCGTGCAGGTGCCGGTGCGGCAGCCCGTAGCGTGCGGCGAGACCGATCAGGACCCCGAACAGGGTGATGAAGAGGAGCTCCACGACGTGTCCGGCCGGGATGCTCTAGGCGACGAAGCCGACGCGGCGCGACTCCTCGGAGCCGACCTCAACGAAGGCGACGGTGGCGGTCGGGACGATGTAGATCTTGCCCTTCTCGTCGCGGAGGCGGAGGACGGCGGTGCCGGCCTCGAGAGCGGTGGTCACCGTCTTCTCGACCTCGGTCACGGACATCGACGACTCGAAGTTGAGCTCGCGCGGGGTGTTGACCATTCCAATACGGATTTCCACCAGCAGTGCCTTTCGGGAGGGGACGAGGCTGTCAGGATACGGGACCGCGCTCGGACGACCGCGCCGGTTTCGCGGTGAGCGGAGCGGGCGGCCGGAGCTCCCGGCGGGGACGGGCGGGAGTGTCGGACCCGGTGGCTACCGTGGTCGTGTGACCGCTCCCGCGACCCCCGCTCCCTCCACCGCAGCCCCAGTCGGCGAGGCGCTCCCGGGCGAGCCCGCGGTCGTGCTGGACGACTCCCAGCGCGCGGTGCTCGCGCTGCCCGAGGGCCGCAGCGCCGCCGTGCTCGGGGCGCCGGGGACGGGCAAGACCACGACGGTCGTCGAGCTGGTCGCCGAGCGCGTCCTCGCGCGGGGGTACCCGCCCGAGTCGGTCGTGGTGCTCGCGGCCAGCCGCACCGCCGCCACCGCCCTGCGCGACGTGCTCGCCCTGCGCCTGGGTGTGCCGACCCGGGGCCCGCTCGCCCGGACCGCGACCTCGCTCGCGTTCGAGGCGGTCACCTCCTCCGCCAAGGAGCGCGGCCTCGAGCGGCCGACCCTCCTGACCGGCGGCGAGCAGGACGCCCTCCTCTCCGAGCTCGTCGAGGGCCACCTGGAGGAGGGGACCGGGCCGCGGTGGCCGGAGGAGTTCAGCCCCGAGGTGCTGAGGCTCCGCACGTTCCGCACCGAGCTGCGCGAGTTCGGGATGCGGGCGACCGAGCACGGGCTCGACTCGGACGCGATCCGCGCCCTCGGGGTCGACGCCGAGCGCGGCGAGTGGAGCGCGGCGGCCGACGTGCTCGACGAGCTGCGCGAGGTGGTGGAGTGGATGGCGCCCCAGGCGGGCACCCGTCTGGACGCGGCGGAGTTCGCTGCCTACGCGGCCGAGGCGATCCGCGCGGGCGAGGGCGGCGAGCGGATCGACGCGCTGCGTCTCGTCGTCGTCGACGACCTCCAGGAGGCGAGCGAGTCGACGCTCGTGCTGCTGCGGGCGCTGACGGAGCGCGGGGCGACCGTGATCGCGCTGGGCGACCCCGACGTGGCGACCAGCGCCTACCGCGGCGCGGCCTCCGACACGCTCGGCCGGTTCGCCGCGAGCATCGGCGCGTCCGACGTCGAGACGCTGGTGCTCGCGCGGGTGCACCGCCACTCGGCCGCGCTGCGGGCGGTCGTGTCGGCCGCCACCGAGCGCATCGGCACCGCGGCGGCCGGCCGGCAGCGGGCGGCGGTCGCGGCTCCGGCCCCCGAGGCGGGTCCGGAGCCTGTGCTGGTGCTGCACGCGCCGACGGCGGCGCGCGAGGCGGCGACGGTGGCGCGGCTGCTGCGCGAGCGGCGGCTGCGCGACGGTGTTCCGTGGCGGCGGATGGCGGTCGTCGTGCGCTCCGGAGCCGCGGTCCAGCCGCTGGTGAAGGCGCTCGCCGTGGCGGAGGTGCCGACCCGCTCCGTGCTCGCCGGTCGGGCGCTGCGCGACGACCACGCGGCCCGGGCGCTGCTCGTGCTGGTCGGCGTCGCGATCGGCGAGCGGCCCCTCGACGCGGAGCTCGCGGCGGAGCTGCTGCTCGGCCCGTTCGGCGGGGTCGACCGGCTGGGACTGCGCCGGCTCCGCCTCGCGCTCCGGGCGGAGGAGCTCGCCGGCGGCGGCATCCGCGCGAGCGACCCGCTGCTGGTCGAGGCCCTCGCCGCGCCCGGCCGCTTCGCCACCATCGACTCCGCTCCCGCCCGGCAGGCCGAGCGGCTGGCCGTGACGATCGACCGGGTCCGCCGCCTGCACGGGGAGGGGGGCTCGATCGAGGAGCTCCTGTGGTCGGCGTGGGAGTCCAGCCGTGTCGCATCCTCCTGGCGCGAGCTCGCCCTCGGCACCGGCCTGACCGCCGCCGAGGCGAACCGCAACCTCGACGGCGTGGTCGCCCTCTTCAGCGCCGCGCGCCGGTTCGTGGAGCGGGCGACCGGGCACTCCGCGGTCGGCTTCGTCACCGAGATCCTCGAGGCGGAGGTCCCCGAGGACACGCTCGCGCCGCGCTCCGTCGAGGACGCGGTCCTCATCGGCACGCCCTCCTCCGTCGTCGGGCTCGAGTTCGACGTCGTGGTGGTCGCCCGGCTGCAGGACGGTGTCTGGCCCAACCTCCGCCAGCGCGGCTCGCTGCTCGATCCGGACGGCCTGCTGCGGCACGCCCGCGGCGAGGGCGGCCTGCCGCTCGACGCCCGCAAGGCCACTCTCGACGACGAGCTCCGGATGTTCGCCCTGGCCGCCTCGCGCGCCCGGCGGCAGCTGGTGCTCAGCGCCGTCGCGGGCGAGGACGAGACGCCCTCCCTCTTCTTCCGGCTCACCCCGCCGGACGCGCCGCGGCTCGATCCGGCCTCCGCGGTGCCGCTCACTCTGCGCGGGGCGGTGGCGGCGCTGCGCCGGACCGCCACCACGCCGGACTCGACCGAGGCTCCCGCCGCGATCCGAGGGCTCAGCGCCCTGGCGCTCGCAGAGGTCCCCGGCGCCGACCCGTCCTCCTGGTCCGGGGTGCTCGAGCCCTCGACCACGGAGCCGCTCTTCGACGTCGGCGACCCCGAGCGGCCCGTCTCCGTCTCGCCGAGCCGCCTCGAGGCCTTCGAGCGGTCCCCGCTGGACTGGTTCGTCGACGCCGTCTCCGGCTCCACGACGAGCACGGCGATGGGGGTCGGCACCCTCGTGCACTGGGTCCTCGAGAACGCCGAGCGGCCCGATCCGCAGGAGCTGTGGGCGGCCCTCGAGTCGCGATGGCCCGAGCTGGTCTTCGAGTCGCCCTGGCTGGGCGAGCGGCAGAAGCGCGTCACGCGGCGGCTGATCGACGGCCTCGCGGGCTACCTCGCCGACTTCGAGCGCGGGGGAGGCGTGGTGCTCGGCCGCGAGCAGCAGTTCGAGCTCGACGTCCCGCCCGCCCGCGTTCGCGGATCCATCGACCGCGTCGAGCGCGCCGCTGACGGCTCCGTCACGATCGTCGATCTCAAGACGGGCCGCAGCACGCCCCGGAAGGACGACATCGCCGAGCACGCGCAGCTGGGCAGCTACCAGCTCGCCGTCGCCGAAGGGGCGATCGAGGCGGCCGACCCGGCCGACGGGGGAGGCGCCAAGCTGCTCTTCGTGGCGACGGGCGTGCGCGGGAAGCCGTACCGCGAGGTGGTCCAGGAGCGCTTCGGCGAGGAGGAGCTGGAGCGGTTGCGCGAGCGCGTCCGCGCCGCGGCGCTGGGCATGGCGGCGGCGGGCTTCTCGGGCCTGCTCGACGCGACCCCGTTCTCGCCCGGCGACGCTCTGCGGTACCGCATCCACGCGGTGCCCGAGGTCCCGGGCGACGGCCTCCTGGCGATCGACGAGATCGACGACGCGGACGACCTCGAGGACTCCGAGGACCCGGATCCCGGTGCGCCGCCCTGATCGGCCGCGAGGGGGACGCGACCGTGCTCTCCGAGGCCTCCGCCTGGCATCTCGCGCGGGGAGTCGTGGCC
>NZ_PSUG01000079.1:0-7284 GCF_002931755.1 Rathayibacter sp. AY2B3
CCTCGTCTCGGCGATCACGGTAGGCGGCACCATCGTCCTCGCCGCGCTCGCCGCCTACGCGATCTCCCGCAACTGGCACCGCCGCTTCTACGGCTGGTCATCAGAAGGCCGCCTTTCCGCGCGAGACGCGCAGCTGCACGAGCGCGATCACGAGCGCGATGAGGAAGAAGATCGTGGCGTTGGCCATCTGGTAGGCGTAGTCGCCGCTGGTGAATCCGGAGAAGATCGTCATCGCGACGCTGCGGGTGGAGGTGCCCGGTCCGCCGTCCGTCAGGCCGACGATGATGTCGTAGGCGTTGAGGAAGTTCTTGAAGCCGATGACGAGGTTGATCAGCACGTAGCCGGCGACCAGCGGCAGCGTGATCGAGCGCAGCTGCCCCCAGGCGGAGGCGCCGTCGAGGGCGGCCGCTTCGTAGACGTCGCCGGGGATGGAGAGCACTCCGGCGATGTAGATCAGCAGCGCGGAGGGGACGGCCTGCCACGCGGTCACGACGACGATCGCGATCCACGCGAGGTCGGGGTCCGCGAGCATGCTGCTCGCGAGCGGCGTCGCTCCGACCGATTCGGCGAACGCGGGCAGCGAGTTCGAGAAGAGGAAGTTGAAGACGAAGGCGATGATGATGCCCGAGACGACCATCGGCAGCACGAACACCGCGCGGAGGGCGACCTTCCCCCGGATCTGCGCCGTGAGCGCGATCGAGAGCAGGAAGGCGACCACGTTCACCAGGAGCACGGTCACCAGCGCGAATCCGACGGTGAAGCCGTAGGAGGCGAGGATCGCGGGGTCGGAGAAGAGGGCGGCGTAGTTGGTCAGCCCGATGAACCGCCAGTCGCCGAAGCCGATCGAGTCGGTGAAGCTGAAGAAGATCCCCATCAGTGCGGGGAGTGTGATCGCGAGCGTGAAGAGCACGAGCGCGGGCAGCAGGTAGAGCAGGAACGTGCGGTCCGAGCGGTGCCGCTTCGGTGCTCGCGCCACCGGGCGGCGGGGCGCGGCGGTGCGCTCCGGGGCCCGGACAGGGGTGGAGGTGGCCATGGGTGTCTCGTCTCTGAGAGGGGTCGGATCAGGAGCGGAAGGCGATGCGCGCCCAGTCGGCGTCGATCGTCCGGAGGGTCGCGGCCGGGTCGGAGCCGAGGACCATGCCCTGCACGTAGTTCTGCAGCGGGATGTTCTGCGGCACGAGCTGGGAGGCGCCGAGGCTGAACGCGGCGCGGTCGTAGAAGTCCTGGAGCTCGACGAGGGTGGGCTGCTCGACGGCGGGGGCGTCGGTGGTGACTCCGAAGGCGTTGTTGTCGGCGTTGTAGGCGTCGATGATCTCCGGCTGCATCAGGAAGGAGAGGAACTCGCGCGCGGCCTCCTTCTTGCGGGAGGCCTCGGGGATCCACAGCGCGAGGTCGACGTTCACGCGGACCCGGCGCTCGTCCGGGTCCTCCGTCATCGGCAGGGGGAACGCTCCGACGGAGAGCTCGGGCGCGGTCTTGGCGATCTCGCTGAGCGCCCACGGCCCCTGGAAGTACATGGCCGCCTCGCCGCGGGAGAAGGCGAGGTTGCCGTCGCCGTAGCCGCGGCTCGCCGCGTTGGGGTTGGAGTAGGACGCCACCTGCAGCATCTGCTGCATCGGGTCGGCGAAGTCCTTCTCGAACGAGACGGGCGAGCCCGGGCCGACGTCGGCCCCCTGCTCCTTCAGTCGTCCGAAGAACGCCTCGAGGTCGACCGTGCCTCCGACGGAGTAGTCGAACAGGCCCTGCGAGACCGTCCACGGATCCTTGTAGGTGCTGTAGATCGGCGTGATGCCCGCGGCGGTGAGCGCCTCGCAGACGGCGACGAACTCGGACCACGTGGTCGGCACCGCCAGACCCTGCTGGGCGAAGATCTCCCGGTTGTAGAGCACCGCCGCCATCATCAGCGAGTACGGCAGGACGCTGGTGCGGCCGGGGTAGGCGGCCGTCTGCTCGATGAGGGGCTGGAGGTCGGGGTTGATCCGCGCGGCCTCCGGCATGTCGGACAGGTCGCTCAGGGCACCGCGCTCGACGAAGCGGGCGACCTCGAAGTTGTAGTTGAGGCAGCCGAGGTCGGGCGGGCTGCTGCGGACGAAGCCGGCCGACAGGTTCGAGGAGAAGTCGTGGACGACCCGGACGCGCGACTGGGCGGCGTGGAAGCGCTCGATGACCTCGTCGAAGTACCCGATGACCTCGGGCTTGGACTGGAAGAAGGTGATCTCGGTCACGCCGGAGGAGCCGGACGGCGATACGCAGCCCGAGAGGCCGAGGGCGGCGGCGCCGGCGCCTGCTGCGGCGAGCAGCGATCGCCGGCTCAGGCCGGGAGGGGTGTGAGGGGGCACGTCGTCGTCTCCCGGGTGTCGAGGGAATAGTTGCTTCTCCCACTAAATCTAGTGGCAGAATCTAATACGGGATGTACTGTTGCAGCCGATCCCGCCCGGGTCAAGAGGGAGTGTGCCGATGGCCGAGAGCACCTTCTCGTCGCAGCGACGACGCAGCGCCCTCGAGGTCCTGGACGGCGCGTTCAGCGGGGATCCGTTCACCGCCTCCGACCTGATCGCCGCCACGGGGCTCACCCGGTCGACGGTGATCGCCGTCTGCGACGACCTGATCGAGCTCGGCTGGCTCGAGGAGCTGGAGAACCAGCGCGCCGCCGGCGACTACGTCAAGGGCAGGCCCGCCCGGCGCTACGCCCTGCGCCGCCTGGCCGGGGTCGTCGTCGGCGTGGACGCCGGGCAGCACAGCATCGACGTCGTCGTCTCCGACCTCCTCGGCGGCACCGTCGCGCGCCGGGTCGAGCCTGTCGACCACGAGCGGATCGAGGACCTCCCGCACGAGCGCCGCCGCGCCGACATCGAGCGGGTCCTCGACCGCGCCCTCCGTGAGGCCGGAGTGGACGACTCCGCCGTACTGGCCGTCACGCTCGGCGTCCCGGCCCCGGTCGACGCCCTCGGCGCCTCCCCCGCCGACGCCAACGGCTTCTGGGCGGCGATGAACCCCGATCTGATCGAGCACTTCTCCGCCCGCGGCTGGTCGCCCGTGGTCGACAACGACGCGAACCTCGCCGCCCTCGCCGAGGGCTGGCGGGGCGCGGCCGTCGGCTGCGACGACTACCTCGCCCTGCTGTCCGGAGAGCGCCTCGGCGGCGGCGTCGTCCTCGGCGGGACGCTCCTCCGCGGTGCCCGCGGGCTCACCGGCGAGATGCGCGTCCTCGACCTCGTCGAGGGCGTCGGCTCGGCCGAGGGTCTGGCCCTGCTCGCCCGCACCTGGGCCGGAGAGGAGCTCGCCCGTCGCGATCGCCCGGCCTCCCTCCTCGACCGGTTCGAGCATCCGGGCGCCGAGCAGGTCCTGGACGCCGCGCTCGCCGGCGACGCGCTCGCCGTCGCGGTGGTCGACCGCCTCGCCGACCGCCTCACCCGCATCGCGGCGGCCCTCGTCAACCTGCTCGACGTCTCGCTCCTCGTCGTCGGCGGAGCGCTCGCCTCCTCCGCCGGCCCCCTGCTCGCGGAGGTGTCCGACCGCCTCGCGTCCCACGTGCACGCCCCGGTGCCGCGACTGCTGCCCTCGACCCTGGGCGACCGGGCCGTCGCCCTCGGCGCGGTCCGCGCCGGGCTCGACCGGGTGCGCGCCGATCCGCTGGCCCTCCGGCTCCCCGAGCGCGCGCTCGACGCCCGGGCCGGCTGACCCCTCAGCTCCGGAACGCCCGCGCGATCAGGAGTGCCGCCAGGAGCACCGCCGCTGCGGCCGCCGTGGCCGCCGGGAGGGCGAGCAGGAGCAGCAGCGAGACCGCGGCCGAGGCGAGGGCCGGGCTGCTCGCCCCGGCCGCTCCGTGGTCGAGGCGCCGCACGATGGTCGCCACCAGCAGGGCGGCCACGGCGAAGGCGAGCAGCGCGTCCGCGTCGAGGATCACGACCGCGAGCACGGCGACCAGGCAGAGGACGAGCTGAGCCGCCGCGGGCACGCCGGTCCTGCGGTTCCTCGTGGCGAGCACCGCCGGGATCTCCCCTGCGTCGGCGAGACGGACGAGGGCGCGCGCGTCCCTCCTCCCGAGGTCGAGGAGCGCGAGCAGGACCGCGATCACGGCGGCGGCCCCGACGAGCCCTGACGCGGGCGTGCCGCGGGTGACGGCGCTGAGAGGGGTCTCCGAGGCCGCGAGGACCTCGGGACCGGCCGCCAGGAGCAGACCGGTGCCGAGCGCAGCGGCGGCCGCCGTGGCGATCCCGATGCGCAGCAGGGCGGGTCGCAGACCCGTCACCGCGCCGGAGCGGGAGGTCGGCAGGAGGATCAGGAGCAGCGCCGCGGCGGTGCCGGCTCCCAGCGGCCCTCCGTCGCGCAGCGGGTCGAACGGCGCGGGGTCCGGAGGGGACACCAGCACGATCACGGCGGCGGCGGCCAGCAGGACCACGACAGCGCCGACGAGGAGCAGGACCGGGCGAGCGGGGAGGCGCCCGCCGCGCAGACCGAAGAGCGCGACGGCCACGAGCAGCAGGACGGCCAGGGGCCGGGCCGCTCCCCCGAGGACCGACTGGGCCGCGGTCAGGGCCAGCGCGGCCGAGGCGAACGCGCGGCCGACGATCCCGAGCCACTCCGAGGAGGGACCGTCGTGGACGGTGCGCCCGGCGTCGGCGACGGCGCCCAGAGCCGCGGAGGCCGCGGCGACGGCGAGCCCGAGGAGCAGCCACCAGCCCGCCGCGGCGGCGGCCGGCGACCAGACCAGGAAGACCGCCGCCAGGGCGAGGGTCGCATCCGAACGCTGGGGCACGGCCTCACCCTAGGCGGTGGAGCCGGAGCGGGACCCGGGTGCGCCGTGCACGGCGCACCTCGAGGCGCGGGGTCCTACGCGTCGCCGTCGAACATCGACGTCACGGAGCCGTCGTCGAAGACCTCGTGGATGGCGCGGGCCAGCAGCGGAGCGATGGGCAGGATCGTCAGGCGGTCCCACGTCTTCTCCTCCGGCAGCGGCAGAGTGTCGGTGACGACGACCGAGTCGATGAACTCGGAGCTCAGGAGCTCGACCGCCGGGTCCGAGAAGACGGCGTGGGTGGCGGCGACGACCACGCCGATCGCGCCCGCCTTCTTCAGCGCCTCGGCCGCCTTCGCGATGGTACGGCCGGTGTCGATGAGGTCGTCGACGAGGAGGCAGACGCGGCCCTTCACCTCACCGACGATCTCGTGCACGGACACCTGGTTGGCGACCTTCGGGTCGCGGCGCTTGTGGATGATCGCCAGCGGGACGCCGAGCTTGTCGCTCCAGATGTCGGCGACGCGGACGCGGCCCATGTCGGGCGAGACGATGGTGAGGGTCGAGGGGTCGAGCTTCTCGCGGAAGTGCTCGAGCAGCACGGGCATCGCGAAGAGGTGGTCGACGGGGCCGTCGAAGAAGCCCTGGATCTGCGCCGCGTGCAGGTCGACCGACATGATCCGGTCGGCTCCCGCCGCCTTGAAGAGGTCGGCGACGAGCCGGGCCGAGATCGGCTCGCGGCCGCGGCCCTTCTTGTCCTGGCGCGCGTAGGGGTAGAACGGCGCGACCACGGTGATCCGCTTGGCGGAGGCGCGCTTGAGCGCGTCGACCATGATCAGCTGCTCCATCAGCCACTCGTTGATCGGGGACGTGTGCGACTGGAGGACGAACACGTCGCCTCCGCGGACCGACTCGCCGTAGCGGACGTAGAGCTCGCCGTTGGCGAAGGTGCGCCCCTCGGTCGTGACGAGCTCGGTCCCGAGCTCGGCGGCGACCGCTTCCGCCAGTGCCGGATGCGCCCTCCCCGAGACGAGGACCAGGCTCTTCTTGTTGCTGGCGGTGATGCCGGTCACTGTGCTCCGCTTCCTCCGGTGGGCGCCTGGTCGGATCCGGTGGGATCCGACGCCAGGGCCGCCTCGGCGGCGTCGGCCGCTGCGGTGCCCGGACGGTGGGTCTGCACCCACCCGGCCATGTTGCGCTGCGGAGCGACGGTGATCCCGAGGGCTCCGGCGGGGATGTCCTTGCGGATGACCGTGCCGGCGCCCGTGTACGCTCCGTCACCGATTCTAACGGGGGCGACGAAGACGTTGTGCGACCCCGCACGCACGTGGGAGCCGACGACGGAGGACGCCTTGCTCACCCCGTCGTAGTTGGCGAAGATCGAGCCGGCGCCGATGTTCGACTCCTCGCCGATGACGGCGTCGCCGACGTAGGAGAGGTGCGGGACCTTCGATCCCTCGCCGATGACGGCGTTCTTGGTCTCGACGTAGGTGCCGATCTTGCCGCGGGCGCCGAGCACGGTGCCGGGGCGGAGGAACGAGAACGGGCCGACCTGGGCCTTCGCGCCGATCACGGCGAGCGTCGCGTCGGAGCGCTTCACGACCGCGTCCTCGCCGACCTCGCAGGAGTCGAGCGTGGTGTCCGGGCCGATGACCGCGCCGGTGGCGATCACGGTCGGGCCCTTGATCTGCGTGCCCGGGAGGATCTCGACGTCCGGGGCGAGGACCGCGTCCACATCGATCCAGGTCGTCGCCGGGTCCTGGATCGTGACGCCCTCGAGCTGCCAGCGGCGCACGATGCGCGCGTTGAGCTCGAGCGCCGCGTCCGCGAGCTGGGCGCGGTCGTTGATCCCGGCCACGAGCCACCGGTCCTGCACGGGGACGGCCTCGATCGCGCGGCCGGCGGCCTTGAGCGCGGCGGCGGCGTCGGTGAGGTACTTCTCCCGCTGGGCGTTCTCGGTGCCGATCGCGCCGATGACCGAGCGGAGCGCGGCGGCGTCGAAGGCGTAGACGCCGGCGTTGATCTCGGTGAGGTCGAGCTCGTCGGGGCTCGCGTCCTTCTGCTCCACGATGGAGGCGAAGGCTCCGTCGCCGCCGCGGACGATCCGGCCGAAGCCGGTCGGGTCCTCGAGCACGCAGGAGAGCATGGTGAGCGCGTTCGCCGCGGCGAGGTGCTCGTCGACCAGGCGGCGGAGGGTCGGTGCGTCCAGCAGCGGGACGTCGGCGCTCAGCACGACGACCGTGCCGGCGAAGGACTGCGGGAGCGCCGCGAGGCCCTGCTCGACCGCGCGGCCGGTGCCGGGGGTCTCGTCCTGGTCCACCACCAGCGCGGAGGGGGTGTGCTCGAGGACGGCCTCGGCGACCCGGTCGCGCTCGTGGCGCACCACGGTGACGACGTGCGCCGCGTCGAGCGAGGCGGCGGTGTCGAGCACGTGCCCGAGCAGCGGCCTCCCGGCGAGGCGGTGCAGGACCTTCGGGGTGCGGGACTTCATGCGGGTGCCCTGGCCTGCCGCCAGGATCACGACGGCGAGCGTGCTGTCTGCCATG
>NZ_PSUG01000008.1:0-89269 GCF_002931755.1 Rathayibacter sp. AY2B3
GAAGCCGACCGCGGCGAGCCGGGCGGGGACCGGCTCGCCACAAGCACCGCCGAACCGGCGATCCGCGTGCCAGCGGATCGCTGTAGGCGGACGCGACCCGCTCCACCCAGCCCGCCACCCCAGGAAACCGACCGCGGCGAGCCGGGCGGCGACCGGCTCGCTATTTGAGCAGCCGCGAGAGGACGCGATCGGCGAGGACCTTGCCGCCGGTCTGGCAGGTGGGGCAGTACTGGAGCGTGGAGTCGTGGTAGATCACCTGGCGGATCGTGTCGCCGCAGACGGGGCAGGCCTCTCCTGTGCGGCCGTGGACGCGCATGCCGAGCTTCTTCTCGCGCTTGAGGTCGGCCGCGTGCAGGCCCTCGGCGCGGGCGAGCGCCTCCTCGAGGGTGTAGCGCAGCGCCGCGGAGAGGCGGTCCAGCTCGTCGGCGGTGAGCGCGGCGGGCTTGAACGGCGACATGCGCGCCACATGGAGGATCTCGTCGGAGTAGGCGTTGCCGATGCCCGCGATGCGGGACTGGTCGCGGAGGACGCCCTTCAGCTGCGCCCGGCCCGCCGTAGCGAGGATCGCGCCGAGGATCTCCTCGGTGAACTCCGGGTCCAGCGGATCGGGGCCCAGTCTGGCGACGCCCGGGACGTCGAGCGGATCGGCGACGATCGACAGCGCGAGGCTCTTCTTGGTGCCGGCCTCCGTGACGTCGAACCCCGACCCGTCGTCGAGGACCAGTCGCGCGGCGAGCGGGCCCCGGCCGGGCTTCACCGGCGCTGTCGGCCGCTCGGGCCGCCACCGGACCCAGCCGGCGCGGGCGAGGTGCAGGAGCACGTGGGCCTCGCCGACGGCGATGTCGAGGAACTTGCCGTGCCGCGACACTCCGTGGACGGTCTCGCCGGACAGAGCCGACGGCGGGATGGCCACGGTCTTGAGGGCGGAGATCGCGAACACGTCGAGCCGCTCCAGGACTCGTCCGCCCAGGCGGGCGTCGAGATCGAGCGCGAGGGCCTGGACCTCGGGGAGTTCGGGCATGCGACCACCCTGGCCCGCGGTTCCCGCACCGTCCACCCCTGGCGGACGGAACGGCGACGGCTCAGTCGCCGAAGCGCGTCGCCGCGACCTTCCGCAGGAACAGCTCGTGGAAGCGGTAGTCGCCGGTGATCTCGGGGTGGAACGCCGTCCCGAGGAGGTTGCCCTGCTCGACCGCGACGACCCGCCCGTCGGCGACGCTGGCGAGAGCGGTCGCCCGCTCTCCCAGCTCCTCCACGACCGGTGCGCGGATGAAGACCGCGTGCACCGGCGGATCGCCGATCGCCGGCACGTCGAGATCGGTCTCGAAGGAGTCGAGCTGGTTGCCGAACGCGTTCCTCCGGACCGACACGTCCAGGCCGCCGAAGCTGCTCTGGCCGTCGATGCGGTCGAGGACCCGGTCGGCCAGCATGATCAGCCCGGCGCAGGTGCCGTAGACGGGCATCCCCGCACCGATCGCCTCGACGACCGGCCCCGCGAGCCCGAAGAGGCGCGACAGCTTGTCCATCACCGTGGACTCGCCACCCGGGATGACCAGACCCGCGACGGTGGCGAGCTCCTCCGGGCGGCGCACCAGCACCACCTCGGCGCCCAGCTCGCGCAGGACGTGCGCGTGCTCTCGGAAGTCGCCCTGCAGCGCGAGGACGCCGACGCGGAGCCCCTCGAGCGACTCCCGCGTCAGTCCAGCGCCGGCGAGCGGCGCGTCGGCGCTACCAGCCACGCTCGGCGAGGCGGTGCGGCGCGGGCACGTCGGCCACGTTGATGCCGACCATCGCCTCGCCCAGACCGCGCGAGGCCTCCGCGACGACCTTCGCGTCGTCGAAGAAGGTGGTCGCCTTCACGATCGCGGCCGCGCGCTTGGCGGGCTCGCCCGACTTGAAGACGCCGGAGCCGACGAACACGCCGTCGGCGCCCAGCTGCATCATCAGCGCCGCGTCGGCCGGGGTCGCGACCCCGCCGGCGGTGAAGAGGACGACGGGGAGCTTGCCGGTCCGGGCGATCTCGACGACCAGGTCGTAGGGGGCCTGCAGCTCCTTGGCCGCGACGTAGAGCTCGTCCTTGGTCATCGCCTTCAGGCGGTTGACCTCGCCGGAGATCGTGCGGATGTGCTTGGTCGCCTCGGAGACGTCGCCGGTGCCGGCCTCGCCCTTCGAGCGGATCATCGCGGCGCCCTCGGTGATGCGGCGCAGCGCCTCGCCCAGGTTGGTCGCTCCGCAGACGAAGGGGACGGTGAAGTCCCACTTGTCGATGTGGTTCACGTAGTCGGCGGGCGACAGGACCTCGGATTCGTCGATGTAGTCGACGCCGAGCTCCTGGAGGATCTGCGCCTCGACGAAGTGGCCGATGCGCGCCTTCGCCATGACGGGGATCGACACGGCGGAGACGATGCCGTCGATCAGGTCGGGGTCGCTCATGCGCGCGACGCCGCCCTGCGAGCGGATGTCGGCGGGGACGCGCTCGAGCGCCATCACGGCGACCGCACCGGCGTCCTCCGCGATGCGGGCCTGCTCGGCGTTGACGACGTCCATGATGACGCCGCCCTTGAGCATCTCGGCGAGACCGCGCTTGACGCGGCTCGAGCCGAACTGCTCGGGAGCGGACGAGGACGGAGTGGTGGTGTCGGTCATGTTCGCGAGTCCTGTTCTGTGCGGCGACTTCCGCCGACGGCAGCTCCGAGTCTACGAGACGGCGCCCGCCGCCCGCGGCGCTGGACAGGGGGGCGGGCGGCGGTCTAGAGGCTCGGCCAGGCCGCCGCGAGGCTCGCCCGCACGTCGCCGAGCAGCTGCGGAAGGGCCTTCGTGCGGGCGATGATCGGGAAGAAGTTCGCGTCGGTCGCCCAGCGCGGGACCACGTGCTGGTGCAGGTGCGCGGCGATCCCCGCTCCCGCGACCGCGCCCTGGTTCATCCCGAGGTTGAAGCCGTCGTTGCGGGAGACCGAGCGGAGTACGCGCATCGCCGTCTGCGTGAGCGCTCCGATCTCGGCCACTTCCTCGGGAGTGGCCTCGTCGTAGAGCGGGATGTGCCGGTACGGGCAGACCAGGAGGTGGCCGGAGTTGTACGGGAACAGGTTGAGCAGGACGTAGGCGTGCTCCCCGCGCGCGACGATGAGGGCCTCCTCGTCGCTCAGCGTCGGCGCCACGCAGAAGGGGCAGTCGTCGGCTCCGGGCTGCCCCTTCTGGATGTAGACCATCCGGTGCGGGGTCCACAGGCGCTGGAACTCGTCGGGCACCCCGGCGAGGTGCGCCGAGCCCTCCGCTCCCTCGGGCACGACGCCGTCCGAGCCGTCGCCCACGCTCAGACCTGCGCCTTCGAGGCGACGGCCTCGCGGATGCGTGCGACGGCGTCGGCGACCGGGATCCCGTTCTCCTGCGTGCCGTCGCGGAAGCGGAAGCTGACGGCTCCGGCGTCGCGGTCCTTCTCCCCCACGATCATCTGGAACGGCACTTTCTGCAGCGTGGCGTTGCGGATCTTCTTCTGCATCCGGTCGCTGGAGTAGTCGATCTCGGCGCGGATGCCCGAGCGCTTGAGCTCGCCGACGACCTCCTCGAGGTAGGGCAGGTACTCGTCGGCGATCGGGATGCCCACGACCTGGACCGGCGACAGCCAGACCGGGAACGCCCCGGCGTAGTGCTCCGTGAGGATGGCGAAGAAGCGCTCGATGGAGCCGAAGAGCGCGCGGTGGATCATGACGGGCCGCTTCTTCGAGCCGTCCGAGGCCGTGTACTCGAGCTCGAACCGCTCGGGCTGGTTGAAGTCGAGCTGGATGGTCGACATCTGCCAGGTGCGGCCGATGGCGTCGCGTGCCTGCACCGAGATCTTCGGCCCGTAGAACGCCGCTCCACCCGGATCCGGCACCAGCTCGAGACCGGAGGCGACGGCGACCGCGCGCAGTGACTCGATCGCCTCCTCCCACTGCTCGGGCGCACCGACGAACTTGGGGTTGCCCTCCTCGTTCGTGGACAGCTCGAGGTAGAAGTCGTCGAGGCCGTAGTCGCGCAGCACCTGGAGCACGAACTCGAGGTTGCGGGTCAGCTCGGCCGACACGTCCTCCTGCGCGACGTAGATGTGGGCGTCGTCCTGGGTGAGGCCGCGCACGCGGGTGAGGCCCTGCAGGGTGCCGCTCTTCTCGTAGCGGTATACCGTGCCGAACTCGGCCAGGCGCAGCGGGAGCTCGCGGTAGCTCCGGCCGCGCGAGCGGAAGATCAGGTTGTGGAACGGGCAGTTCATGGGCTTGAGGTAGTAGTCCTGGCCCTGACGGGTGACGTTGCCGTCCTCGTCCTGCAGCTCGTCGAGGTGCATCGGGGGGAACATCCCCTCGGAGTACCACTGCAGGTGCCCGCTCGTGAGGAACAGGTCGCCCTTGGTGATGTGCGGCGTGTAGACGAGCTCGTAGTCGTGCGCGAGCAGCTGCTCGCGCATGTACTGCTCGATCTCGTAGCGGATGATCCCGCCCTTGGGGTGGAAGACCGCGAGGCCGGAGCCGATCTCGTCCGGGAAGGAGAACAGGTCGAGCTCGTGGCCGAGCTTGCGGTGGTCGCGGCGCGCCGCCTCCTCGAGGCGGGCCTGGTGCTCGCGCAGCTCGTCCTTCGTGGGCCACGCGGTCCCGTAGACGCGCTGCAGCTGCGGATTCTTCTCCGAGCCGCGCCAGTAGGCGGCCGCGTTCCGGGTCAGGGCGTAGCCGTTGCCGATCATGCGGGTGTTGGGCAGGTGCGGGCCGCGGCAGAGGTCCTTCCAGACCGTCTCTCCGGAGCGCGGGTCGACGTTGTCGTAGATGGTGAGCTCGGCGCCGCCGACCTCGACGCTCTCGTCCTCGGCGCCGCCGCCCTTGATCCCGATCAGCTCGAGCTTGTAGGGCTCGCCGGCGAGCTCGGCACGCGCCTCCTCCTCGGACACGACGCGGCGCACGAACCGCTGGCCCTGGCGCACGATGCGGTCCATCGCCTTCTCGAGCGCCTTCATCGCCTCGGGCGTGAAGGGCTCCTCGACGTCGAAGTCGTAGTAGAAGCCGTCGGTGACGGGCGGGCCGATGCCCAGCTTCGCCTCCGGGTTGATCTGCTGCACCGCCTGCGCGAGCACGTGAGCCGCGGAGTGGCGGAGGATGTTCAGCCCGTCCGGCGAGGAGATGAGCACCGGCTCGATGCGGTCGCCCGGCACGACGTCGGCGGCGAGGTCCTTGAGCTCGCCGTTGACGCGGATCGCGACCACGGCCCGGTCGGTGAAGTGCGTGAATCCCGTGCCCGCCTCGGTGACGACCGGGTGGGACTCGTTCTCTGCGGGATTCGACGGTTCGTGAGACACGTGCGGGCACTCCTCGGGCTCGGTTGACCCCTCGACTGTAGTCGGCGGCGGCCCCTACCCGAGCGCGTCGCGCACGCGGGCGTCGAGCGCGCGCAGAGCGGAGGCGAGCTCGTCCCGGTCGGCGCCGGGGAGCACGAGCGAGCTGCGCTCCAGCTGGTGCAGGAGGACCTCCTCCAGGCCGGGCGGCAGGGAGTCCACGGCGAGCGCCCCCTCGAGTGCGGCGAGGACGGCGACGACGGTCACCGCGTCCCGTGCCGCGAGTCTGCGTGCGCTGATCTCCATGGTCTCCGTCCGAGTCGTCCGACCCCGTCACCCTGCCGACAGCACGTGCCCCGGACAGGGGCGCGGGGGCGACCGGTGCGCAATCCGTCCAGGTGGCATCCTGGTCCGATGGGTGCCGGTCCTGCTCTGCAGCGCTTCACGCGATCCGGGGCCGACCTGGAGGAGGCGCGGCGCTTCTACAGCGACGGCTACGGCGGGTCGGGATTCCGGACGGAGACGGTCGAGCGGCCCTTCTCCTTCCGCTACGACGTCTCCGGGAGCGAGGGCGTGAGCCTGCGGACGTCCGTGTTCCGCGGCTCCGTGTCCGGGGGGCTGCGGCCGGAGGGCGAGTACATCGTCTCGTGGTTCCTCTCGGGCACGAGCGTTATGGACCCGGAGGGCGATCGGATCGTCCACCGGCCGGGGTGGCCGGTCGTGTTCCCGAGCGCGCGTCCGTTCGAGTTCGTCTCCCGCGACTTCCAGCAGCGGCTCGTGCACGTGGCCGCCGGCCTCCTCGAGCAGGTCGCGTCCGAGTCAGGCGACGGCGTGCCGCTGCCGCTCGTCTTCGACCACCGCTCGATCGCCTCCGCCTCGGCGCTGCCGGGCTGGTGGCGGGCGGTCGACGACTTCGCGGGCGTCCTGCGGTCGGGCCGAGAGGCGACCGCGCTGCAGCTCGTGGCGGCCGAGCGCGGTGTCGCTCTGCACCTGCTCGCGACCTTCGCGCACCGGCCGGTCGTGGTGCCGGCGCAGGTGCTGCGCCCGGGGCTCGAGCACCTCCTGCGGGCGGCGGAGTTCCTGCACGCGTTCGCCGCGTCGCCGATCACCGTGGCCGACATCGCTGCGGCGGCGGGACTGACCCCGCGCGCTCTGCAGGCCGCGTTCCGGCGGCACTTCGACGACACTCCGCTCGGCTACCTGCGCGGTGTGCGCCTCGACCGGGCGCGCGTCGAGCTGCGCGAGGGCGCTCCGGGCGCGGAGACCGTGCGCGCCGTCTCCGCACGCTGGGGCTTCCTCAACCAGGGCCGCTTCTCGGGGGCGTACCATCGCCGTTTCGGCGAGTACCCGGTGGAGACCCTGCGCCGCTGATCCTCAGGCGCCGGGAGCGAGATCGCGGGCGTAGCAGACCGAGTGCTCGGACCCGATGTAGTCGCCGAACGGCGGGATGGCGTGGTAGCCCTCCCGGAGGTAGAACCGCATCGCATCGGGCTGGAGCGTCCCGGTCTCCAGCACCAGGCGCGTCGTGCCCAGGGCGGCGGCCCGCTCCTCGAGGGCGCGCAGGACGGCCGTGGCCGCTCCGGTGCCGCGGGCGGCGCGGTCGGCGAACATCCGCTTCACCTCGATGGCGCCCGGTCCGAGGACGTCGTCGTCGAGAGGTCTCAGCCCGCCGCAGGCCACGGCCGTGCCGCTCGCGTCGCGGGCGAGGAGGAAGACGGGCACGTCGTCGGCCGAGGGCGGGGTGCCGGGCTCGTGGTCGTCGCTGCCGTAGCGCTCGTCGAGCTCGCGGCGCTGGGCGTCGCGCAGACGCTCGGCGTCCGGGTGGGTCCACGCCACCTCGTCGATGGTCCAGCTCATGACGGCTCCTCCCGGTCGCGCGGCGGGCGCGGCCGAGGCCATTCTGCCGCGCCCTCTCCCTCTCGTCCGCCCGGTGGCAACCCCTTCCGCGCCCGGCCGCGACAGGCGTCGACTGGAGGACCACCGACGAAAGGACGCACCGTGCTCTCCGACTCCCCCATCGGCCCCGTTCTGCTCTCCCGCGACCTCGCCGCCTCCCGCGCCTTCTACGCCGGCTCCCTGGGACTGGAGGTCCTCGAGGAGAGCGAGTCGGCGATCGCCTACTCCTGCGGCGGCACGCGGCTCACTGTCACCGCCAGCACCACGGGCTCGAAGGACGAGCAGACCAAGGCGGCCTGGCGCGTGGCCGACCTGCGGGCCGAGCTGGACGCGCTGGCGGCCCGGGGCGTCGCTCCGGAGGACTACGACAGCGACGAGCTGCGCACCGAGAACGGCGTGGCCGACCGCGGCAGCGTCTGGGCGGCCTGGATCCTCGATCCCGACGGGAACGCGCTCGGCATCGAGCAGCCGAAGAGCTGATCGGCGCCGCTCTAGACTCGCCCCATGCCCGACGACTCCGCTCCGCTGCCCGCGCCCGGGTGGTATCCGCACCCGGCCGACCTCGGTTCGGAGCTCTACTGGGACGGTGCGGCGTGGACCGACCGGTCCCGCCCGTCCTCCTCGGCACCCGCTCCCGCCTACGGCACGCCCGAGGGCGCTCCGGAGCAGGAGCTGTACGCCTACCCGTCCGCCCCGTCCTCCGCGGCGGGCCGCAACCCGATGGCGATCGCGAGCCTCGTGCTCGGCGTCCTGAGCCTGCTGATCAATCCGCTGCTGATCCCCTCGATCCTCGCCATCGTCTTCTCGGCGAAGGGCCGGGCGGCCGCTCCGGTCGTCGGAGGCGGTCGCGGGCTCGCGACGGCCGGACTCGTCACCGGGATCCTCGGCCTGGTGTCGGGCGTCTTCACCATCGTGGGCAACCTCTCGGCCGGGGTCTCCGGCCTGGCCGGCTGACCGGGGTGCCGCGGCCCTCGACGCCCCGATGACCGTGCGCCGGAGCGCTCCCTGGCTCCTCGTCGTGGCGGTCGCCCTGGTCGCCCTGGTCCTGCGCGGTCCGATCGTCGCCGTCGCACCGATCATCGACGCGGTGCGCGAGGACCTCGCGCTGTCCGCGGGCCAGGCGGGGATCCTCACCAGCATCCCCGTCCTCTGCTTCGCCCTGGCGACTCCGCTCGCCCTCCTGGTGATCCGCCGCGCGGGCCCCGACGCCGCGGTCACCGTCACGGTGATCGGCGTCGCGCTCGGCACGATCGTCCGCTCGATCGGCGAGGTGGGGCCGGCCGTCGCGGGCACGATCCTGATCGGCGTCTCCATCACGATCGGCAACGTCGTGCTCCCCGTCGTGATCCGGCGGGACGTCGCTCCCGCGCGCGTCGACCTCACGACGGGCGTCTACACCGCGGCCCTCAACATCGGCTCGACGATCACCTCGCTCGGCACCGCTCCGCTCGCTCTGGCGCTCGGCTGGCGCGGCGCCCTGCTCGTCTGGCTCGCCCTCAACGCCCTCGCGCTGACCGGCTGGCTCCTGGCGGTGGGTCCCCGAGCCGCCCTGCGTCCGGCTCCCCGCCCCTCCCGCGCCGACCGCGCACCGGCCGCACCGGCTCCGCGGATCTTCCGCAGCGCGACCGTGCTGGCGCTCGCGCTCTGCTTCTCGAGCCAGGCGTTCTCGTACTACGGAGTGACGGCCTGGCTCCCCTCGCTGCTCGTCGACCGCAACGGCTTCTCGATCGCGACCGCGGGCGCGAGCGCCTCGGTGTTCCAGCTCGCCGCGGTCGCCGGGGCCCTCGGCGTCCCGCTCCTGGTCCGCAGGCTCGGCCCCCTGGGGAGCATCGTTCTCGTCGGCCTCCTCTGGTGCACGGTGCCGGCGGGGCTGCTGCTCGCCCCGCAGCTCTGGGCGCTCTGGTGCGTGCTGGGCGGCGCGGCTCAGGGCGGAGGCTTCACGGTGGTGTTCGTGCTCGTCGTGCGGCTCTCCCGCTCCGACGCCCACGCGTCGCGGCTCTCGGCCACGGTGCAGGGCATCGGCTACGCGGTGGCCGCCACCGCCCCGACCGTCATCGGATTCGCGCACGACGCGAGCGGCGGCTGGGAGGCGCCCCTGCTGACCGTCCTCGCCGCGACCTGCTCCTTCCTCCTCTTCGGCACCCTCGCCGCCGCGCGCCAGCGCCGAGCCTGACCCCGACACGGTCGGCCCCGCCGTCAAGGGGGCCGTCCGACGACTGTCGGCCCCGTAGCGTGTCCGCATGGCCGAGCAGAGCACGACCCGCGAGAAGACAGCGCCCGATCCCGACGATTCCCGGAAGCCCGACGACGTCACCGACATCACCAGGCGCTCCTGGTTCTACGTCCTCAAGAAGACGGCCCGCGAGTTCGGCGCCGACCAGTGCACCGACCTCGCCGCCGCGCTCACCTACTACGCCGTGCTCGCGCTCTTCCCCGCCCTGCTCGCGATCGTGTCGGTGCTGGGGCTCTTCGGCCAGGCCCAGGCCACTACCGATCTGGTCCTCGACCTGATCGGCAACCTCGCGTCGAGCGAGGTCGTCGACCTGCTGCGCGACCCGATCCAGGCGCTGACCAGCTCCTCCGCCGCGGGTCTGGCCTTCGTGACCGGTGTCGTCGGAGCGATCTGGTCCGCCTCCGGCTACGTCGGCGCCTTCGGCCGCGCGATGAACCGCGTCTACCAGATCGACGAGGGGCGCCCCTTCTGGAAGCTCCGCCCGACGATGCTCGGCGTGACCGTGGTGACGGTCGTCCTGATCGTGATCGCGGCGCTCATCCTGGTGCTCAGCGGACCGGTCGCGACCGCCGTCGGCGACGTCGTGGGCCTGGGTCCCGCCGCCCTCACCGTGTGGAACATCGCGAAGTGGCCGGTGCTCGTGGTCATCGCGATCGGGATCGTCGCGATCCTCTACTACTGGGCGCCCAACATCCGCCAGCCGAAGTTCCGCTGGATCAGCCTCGGGTCGATCGTCGCCCTGGCGATCTGGCTCATCGCCTCGACCGGCTTCGCGTTCTACGTGGCCAACTTCTCCAACTACAACAAGACCTACGGCTCGCTCGGCGCCGTGATCGTCTTCCTCCTCTGGATCTGGATCACCAACATCGCCCTGCTCTTCGGCGCGGAGTTCGACGCCGAGCTCGAGCGCGGACGCGAGCTGCAGGCGGGCATCGAGGCGGAGGAGACCATCCAGCTCCCCCCGCGCGACACCGCCGCGAGCGACAAGAAGGCGGCCGTGCACGAGAAGGACGTCCGCGACGGGCGCTGGCTGCGCCTGGCGAGCGAGAACCGCAGCGACGAGGGCGCGGCCGAGGACGACGAGGCCGCGAAGAAGAAGTGACTCAGGACTCGGACGACCAGAGCGCGCGGTAGTAGGCCGCGCGCTCGTCGTCCGGATCCGCTCCGTACTCCGCGAGGAGAAGCGGGGTGTGACCGGGGCCGTAGTTCCAGCCGAGGCTGACCGCGGCGACCGCCAGATCCGCCCAGCGGTCGCCCACGCCCAGGTCACCGACGTCGACCGTGCCGCTCCAGCGTCCGTCGTCGTCGACGAGCGTGTTCGGAGCGCACGCGTCGCCGTGCACCACGACCGGATCCACGAGCTCCGGTGCCGCGCCGAGCGCCGACGGCCGGCGCGCGAACCAGGAGTCGCCGCGCAGCTCCTCGGGCATCGCGTCGACGGGGAGCGCGTGGACCGCCCGCAGGCCGGCCGCGATCGCGCGGACGGCCTCCTCCGGCCGGGCCGTCCACTCCGGATCGACGGCGCTCCGCCCGGGCAGCGGCGCGGTGAGGAGCCACTGCCCCTCCTCGTCCTCGCCCGCCTCCAGGATCCGGGGTGCGTCGATCCGCCCCTCCAGCCAGCGCAGACGCGCGAGCTCTCGCCGGAGGTCGACGCCCGTGGACCGGGGATTCCACTTCAGGTACCCGGCGTCCACGCGGAAGGTCAGCCCGTCGAGCTCGTTGCGCCAGACGAGCGCCGGATCGGCGCCGCCGTTCAGGCGCCTCGCCAGCGACGGGATCCGGACGCCGTCGAGCGAGGACTGCCGTGCGAGATCCGGTCCGCTCATGCCCCCAGGGTAGGCGCCGTGATCCTGAGAGGATCCGCATGCCGCGGACCGCGCCACCCGCCTCCTCCGAGCAGCGCGCCCGTACCCTGACGGGCGTGCCGGAGCAGCCGCCCGGCGCGATCCGGTGACGAGGGAGCCTCCGTGACGCAGAGCGACGACGACCGCGGGCCCGCGCAGCCCGACTTCTCGAAGGAGCAGGAGGGCTACCGCCCCGGGCTCAAGCCCCGGCAGCTGCAGATGATCGCCATCGGCGGCGCGATCGGCACCGGCCTCTTCCTCGGCGCCGGCGGCCGCCTCGCCACCGCCGGTCCCTCGCTGGTCGTCGTCTACGCGGTCTGCGGCGTCTTCGCGTACCTGATCCTCCGCGCGCTCGGCGAGCTGGTCCTGCACCGGCCGAGCTCGGGCTCCTTCATCTCCTACGCCCGCGAGTTCCTGGGCGAGAAGGCCGCCTTCGTCGCCGGCTGGATGTACTTCCTGAACTGGGCGATGACCGCGATCGCCGACGTCACCGCGGTGGCCCTGTACGTGAAGTACTGGTCGCTCTTCTCCTCCGTGCCCCAGTGGCTCCTCGCACTCATCGCCCTGGTCGTCGTGCTCTCGCTGAACCTCGTCTCGGTCAAGGTCTTCGGAGAGCTGGAGTTCTGGTTCGCGCTGATCAAGGTCACGGCGCTCGTGGTCTTCCTGGTGATCGGCGTCGTCGTGCTCGCCGCGGGCTGGCCGCTGCAGTCCGGCGGCGTCGCCGTGGACCCCGGGATCAGCCTCTGGAACGACAACGGCGGCATCCTGCCCGGCGGCCTGATCGCCAGCGTCCTGGTCGTCCAGGGCGTGGTGTTCGCCTACTCCGGAGTCGAGCTGGTCGGCACGGCGGCGGGCGAGACCGCGGAGCCGGCGAAGGTCATCCCGCGCGCGATCAACTCGGTCATCCTGCGCATCGCCGTCTTCTACGTCGGCTCGGTGCTGCTGCTGACGCTGCTGCTGCCCTACACGGCCTACTCGAAGGGCGAGAGCCCGTTCGTCACGTTCTTCAGCTCGCTGGGCGACGGCTCCTCGGGCGAGATCGCCGGATCGATCATGAACTTCGTCGTCCTGACGGCCGCGCTCTCCAGCATCAACGCCGGGCTCTACTCCACCGGCCGCATCCTCCGCTCCATGGCGCTCAACGGCTCCTCCCCCGCCTTCACCGGCCGGATGAACAGGCAGGGCGTGCCCTACGGCGGCATCCTGCTCACGGCGAGCATCACCCTGATCGGGATCGTGCTCAACCTCTTCGTGCCGTCCGAGGCCTTCGAGATCGTCCTCAACGTCTCGGCGCTGGGGATCGTCACGGGCTGGGGCATGATCGTCCTCTGCCAGATGCAGCTGCAGCGCTGGGCGGCCCAGGGGCGCCTGGAGCGCCCGTCCTTCCGGATGCCCGGCGCCCCGGTGACCTCGTGGCTCACCCTGGCGTTCCTGGTGATCGTCGTGGTCCTGATCGCCGTCGACTTCCCGACCGGCACCTGGACCGTGGGCATCGTCGCGGTGATCGGGGTGCCCGCCCTGATCGTGGGCTGGCACGTCGCGAAGCCGCGCATCCTGGCGATCGCCTCCGCCCGCGACGGCTTCACCGGCGCCCACCCCGTCATCGCCGCCCGCCCGGCCTCCGAGGCCAAGCGCGACGAGAACGAGCGGCGCCGCGAGTAGGGCGGGTCAGCGCCGGCGGAGGTAGCGCAGGAGCAGCGTGTCGCCGGCGCTGAGCACGTGCGCCAGGTGCTGCGGGCGCGGTCCGGGGACGTCGCCACGGGCGAGCCGCCCGGAGTCCCCCGCCTCGAGCGTCGGAGCGACGGTCAGGCAGAGCTCGTCGACGGCGTCCGCGGCGAGGAGGGTCCCCAGCAGCGACGGACCGCCCTCGCAGTGGATCCGGCCGAGCCTTCGCTCAGCGAGCTGCGCCCGCATCCGCGTCGCGTCGAGCTCTGCGTCGCCGCAGACGAGCACGTCGGCGACCTCGGCGAGCTCCGCGCGGCGGCGGGCCGGTGAGGAGCGGGTGGTCACGACGATCGGGCGCACCGGCGCCTCGGTGAAGATCCGCGAGGCGGGATCGAGGTCGAGCGACCCCGAGACGATCGCGAAGACGGGCTGCGGGGCGAGCCCGCTGCCGAGCCGGGCCTGCACGGACTCGTCGCTCAGCACCATCGGGCCGTAGCCCTCGGTCCGCACCGTGCCGGCCGCGACGAGCACGACGTCGGCGAGCCGGCGGAGCAGGTCGAACACGCGCAGGTCCGCCGCGCCCCCGAGGTCTCCCGAGACGCCGTCGCGGGTGACCGCTCCGTCGACGCTCGCGACGAAGTTGACCCGGAGCCACTGCTCGCCCGCACCGTCCGCGTAGAGGGCCAGCAGAGCCTCGTCGGACAGGTCCTGTCCGGCCGGCGACAGGCCGTCGATGCGGGCGCTCACGCCGCCGGCTCCACGTTGTGGCGGAGGAAGGCGGGCGCTCGCCAGCCGAGCACCGCCTCCGTCATCCGCACGGCGTCGACCGCCTGGCGCACGTCGTGCATCCGCACGATCCGCGCGCCGTTCAGGATGCAGATCACCGCGGCGGCGAGGGAGCCCTCGAGGCGCTCCCCCTGCGGCCGGTCCAGCGCCTCCCCGATGAAGTCCTTGTTGGACACCGCGGCGAGCACCGGGAAGCCGAGCGCGGCCACCTCGCCCAGCCGGCGGGTGAGCTCGAGCGTGTGCAGGGTGTTCTTGTTCAGGTCGTGGCCCGGATCGACGACGATCCTCTCGGCAGGCACCCCACCTGAGAGCGCGCGATCGACGCGGCCGCGCAGGTGGTCGACCACGGTCGCCACGACGTCGTCGTACTCGGGCCTCTCCGGCTCGCTGCGGGGAGCGCCCACGCTGTGGGTGATGACGAGCTGGGCGGAGGAGGAGGCGACGACCTCGAGCATCCGGGGGTCGTGCAGCCCGCTCGTGTCGTTGATGACGGAGGCGCCTGCGGCGATGCTCGCGCGCGCCACCACGGCGCTCGTCGTGTCCACCGAGACGACCACGTCGCTCCGCTCCGCGATGCCCGCCACGACGGGGACGACACGGTCGAGCTCCTCCTGGAGCGTGACGGCGGGGCCGCGGCCGAACGGCACACCGCCGATGTCGACCCAGTCGGCGCCGAGCTCCGCGGCGCGCACGGCGGCCGCGATGGCGCTGTCCAGGGCGAAGGTGGAGCCCTTGTCGTAGAAGGAGTCGGGCGTGCGGTTCACGACCGCCATCACGGCCACCTGCCGCTCGAAGTCGAACTCTCGTCCGCCGATGTGCCGCGTGGTCATGGGCGCGTCCCTCCCGCTCGGAGCGCCGGGAGAAGGCCGGCGCCGCTCACCCTAGACGAGCGGAGTCGGCGGAGGCTGGAGCGGTCCGCCCTCGAGCAGCGCCTGGAAGAGGACGTGGTCCTGCCACTCCCCGGCGATCCGCAGGTAGCGCCTCGCGACGCCGATCCGCTCGAAGCCGTTGCGCTGCAGCACGGTCTGCGAGCCGACGTTGTGGAGGAGCGTCCCGGCCTGCACGCGGTGCAGCCCCAGATCCTCCCGCGCGGTCCGCAGGACGGCTCCGACTGCGCGGGTCATCACGCCGCGGCCCTGCCGGCCGCTGTCGAGCCAGTAGCCGAGATCGGCGCTGTCGAAGGCGCCGCGGACGATGTTCGCGAGAGTCAGCCGACCGACGATCACGCCGCCCGCGTCGAGGACGAGCGGGAGCACGCTGCCGGCCCGGTGCGCGGCGAGCGCGTCCGCGACGGCGTCGGTCTGGCCCCCCGCCTCGAAGAAGCGCGACGAGCGCGTCGGCTCCCAGGGCGCGAGGTGCCGGCGGTTGCGCCGGTACGCCGCGGCGAGGGCCGGTCCGTCGTCCCGCGAGACGAGGCGGAGGAGGGTGCCCTGGTCGTCGACGGGGATCGGGGCGGGCATCCTGCGAGGGTAGCGCCGGTGCCGGGAACGACAGAACCCCCGGCCGGGGGCCGGGGGTTCTCGTGGTGGGCGATACTGGGATCGAACCAGTGACCTCTTCCGTGTCAGGGAAGCGCGCTACCGCTGCGCCAATCGCCCGTTGCTCCGTGCGGAGCGCCTCGTTCGGTGAACGATCGAGGTGGATACGGGATTCGAACCCGTGTATACGGCTTTGCAGGCCGCTGCCTCGCCTCTCGGCCAATCCACCGTGTACGGGATTCGGTGTCGGCGGCCCGAGGGCCGACCAGGTGGGAGGCACCCGAAGGTGCCGTCCCGATGACGCCGGTCCGAGGACCGGTGTTCGAGCGGATGACGAGATTCGAACTCGCGACCCTCACCTTGGCAAGGTGATGCGCTACCGCTGCGCCACATCCGCATGTAGGTCGTACTGGTGTTGCCTTCTTACGTGTCGTGCTGTTGTTCTGCCTGTCCGGCGCTTTCGCTGCCCGGCTCGACCTAGAAGAATGTATACGACAGCGGCGCCGGAATCCAAATCGAGCCTGCGCCGATCCCGTCACTCGGAGTCCGATCCGCGTCTTTCCGCGCGAAACCGGCTCGACGCCGTCCGTTCACCCGGGCGTGGCGGGCGTCGGCGGTGCATCCGGACCCCGCGGATCCGCTACGATCGTCTCTCGGGTCGTCCAGCACGTCCCCCTGGGCGATTGGCGCAGTTGGTAGCGCGCTTCCTTCACACGGAAGAGGTCATCGGTTCGAGTCCGGTATCGCCCACCCTCACCCCCGGTCCGTGCTCACGCACGCGGCCGGGGGTTCTCTCGTCCCGCCGCGGCCGTCCTCCGTCGTCGCCGCGCCCAGTCGAAGGAGCCGACCCGCGATGATGGGCCGCTCGCACGCCGACTCCGGTGCGCTCGCCTGGGCCGTCGCCGCCTCCGTGCCCGCCGTCGCCGGGCCCCTCGGCCTCGCGGGTCTCCCGCTGGACCTCCGGCTGGTCGGCCTCGGAGTCGCCGCAGGCTGGGCCCTGGTGCCCGACGCGGACCACGCGAGCGCGACGGTCTCCCGATCGGCGCCAGGTGCCTCCCTGCTCACGGCGACCGCGGGCCGGATCAGCGGAGGGCACCGGCACGGGATGCACTCGCTGCTCGCGGTCGCGGTCGTCTGGTACCTGGTGCCGGTGCTCACGGCGCTGCGCTTCCCGGTGCCGGTCGTCGGCCCCGTCACCGTGGCCGCCGTCCTCACTCTGCCCGCCCTCGCCTTCGCCGCGAAGGCCGTCCGGGCCGCCCCCTCCTGGCGCATCGCGTGGGCCGGGGCGACCGTCGCCACGGTCCTCCTCGTCGCGCTCGCCGACGGCACCTGGGCGTGGCTCCGGGTCGCCGCGACGGTGGGCTACCTCGTGCACGTGGCCGGCGACGCCCTCACGACCGGCGGGATCAACTGGCTGTGGCCGCTGCGCGTGCGCCTGCCGCGGCGCCTGCGCCGGACGCCGCTGCGCCACGTCTGGACCACCGGCGGCTACGCCGCGCTGCCCGTCCTCGGCTCCGCCGGCTCCTGGCGCGAGACGGTCCTCTACTGGCTGATGTCCGCGGCGACGGTCGTGCTCACCGCCTCGATGATCACGGCCGAGCTGCTGTAGCCCCGGGCGCTCCCCTCAGAAGACCTTCCCCGGGTTCATGATCCCCAGCGGGTCGAACACGGCCTTGATCCCGCGCTGGAGCGCCAGCGAGTCCTCGCCCAGCTCCTCCGCCAGCCAGCGCCGCTTGAGCAGTCCCACGCCGTGCTCGCCCGTGAGCGTGCCGCCGAGGGCCAGGGCCGTGCGGAAGAGCTCCGCGGCGGCCTCCCAGACGTCCTCCCCCACGGGTCCGTCCCCCGCGGGCAGCACGAAGTTCGGGTGCAGGTTCCCGTCCCCCGCGTGGGCGACGGTGGGGATGCTGAGCCCCGTCCGCTCCTCGATGCCGCGGATCGCCGCGAACATCGCCGGCAGCGCGGAGCGGGGCACGCAGACGTCCTCGATCAGCACGCGGCCCTCCGCCTCGAGCGCCGGGTGGAAGGCCCGGCGGACGGCCAGCAGAGCCTCGCCCTCGGCCGGGTCCTCGGTCGCCTCGGCGGCGCCCCCGGAGGCGGTCAGGATCGCGAGGACGCGCTGCGACTCCGCCACCGCTCCTCCGCCGTCCGTCTGGACGAGGAGGTACGCGGCGCCGCGGTCCAGTGCAGCTCCGGTGTAGCGCGAGATCGCGGCGAGCGCCGCCTCGTCCATCAGCTCCATCACGGCGGGACGGAGCCGCGCGGCGGTGATCGCGGCGGAGGCGGCGGCCGCGGCGACGACGCTCGGGAAGTACGCGCCGACGGTGACCACGCGCCCGCTCGGGATCGGGCGGAGCTTCACGGTGGCCTCGACGATGACGCCCAGGGTTCCCTCGGAGCCGGTCAGGAGCGCGGTGAGGTCGTACCCGGTGACTCCCTTCACGCTGCGACGGCCGGTGCGGAGCAGGCGTCCGTCGGGGAGGACGACGGCGAGCCCGAGCACCGCCTCCCGGGTCACGCCGTACTTGGCGCAGAGCAGTCCCCCGGCGTTCGTCGCGATGTTGCCGCCGATGCTCGAGATCGCTCGGCTCGCGGGGTCGGGCGAGAAGACGAGGCCGTGAGGCGCGACGGCGTCCGACAGCGCCTGATTGACGACCCCGGGCTCGACGACCGCCAGCTCGTCCTCGAGCGACACCTCGAGGATGCGGTCCATCGCGGCGGTCGAGAGGACGAGCGCTCCCTCGCTCGCCACTCCCCCGGCAGCGAGGCCCGTTCCCGCTCCCCGCGGCACGACCGGGAGCCGGTGCTCGGTCGCGATGCGCAGCGCCGCCTGCACGTCCTCGACCGAGCGGGCCGCGACGAGCGCGAGCGCGCGACCCGGTGCGGCGAAGCCCGACTTGTCGGTGTGCACGGCGTCGAACTCGGAGCCCTCGGTCAGGACCGCGTCTCCGAGCGCGTCGCGCAGCTGTCGGAGGATCTCGTGGTCGTGCATGGTTCACTCCGTGCGGTCGCGGGCGGGTCCTCCCGATCCTTCCACGGGCGGGAGGCAGGATGGCGGGATGACCGGAGAGACGCGATGGCCGCGGTGACGAGCGCGGGGATCCTGCTGCACCGCGAGGGCCCCTCCGGCACCGAGGTGTTCCTCGGGCGGATGGGCGGCCCCTTCTGGACCCGGCGCCCACGGGCGTGGTCGATCCCGAAGGGCGTGCACACGGGCGACGAGACGCCGCTCGACGCCGCGCGAAGGGAGTTCGAGGAGGAGATCGGTGCTCCTCCGCCCGTCGGGGAGCTGACCCTCCTCGGCGCGTTCCGGCAGAGCGCGGCCAAGACGGTCACGGTCTTCGCCGGGCGCGGAGACGCGGACACGGTCTTCGTCGCGAGCAACACCTTCCAGCTGGAGTGGCCGCGGGGCTCCGGCGTGCTGCGCAGCTTCCCCGAGCTGGAGGACGCCCGGTGGCACCCGATCGACGAGGCCCGCGCGCTGGTGGTGGCCGGGCAGGTCGCCGCCCTCGACGCGCTGGCCGAGCTGCTGGCGGATGCGGACGGCGGGGACCGGGCCGGTACCGCCCCCTAGTCGGCGGTCGCGTAGACGCGCAGGCCCAGCGGCACGATCCGCACCACGGCCTCGTCGAAGCCGTCGCGGGAGCCGTCGAAGCACTCGGTCTCGCCGTCGTGCGCCCACTCGGGGTCGTCTCCCGCGGGCCGGCGCGCGCCGACGGTGATCTCCGGCGTCGAGAACGACTCGACCACGGGTGCCCGCCAGCCGGGCACACGGCCGACCACCGGTGTCGCGGTCCGCCCGAGCAGGAGCGAGAGCGCGCCCCGGGTGCGCGGAGTGCGCCCCGAATGCAGGATGCGCACGTCGAGCTGTCCGTCGTCGAGACGCCGCCGGGCCAGCGGGGCGGCCGTGCGCGGGTGCTCCTGGTTCACCCCGACGAAGTACGACCAGACGAGCTGCGTGCTCCCGTCGCGCCGGAGCTCGAAGGGGTCGGTGCGCCGGACGACCGAGAGGGCCGCGATCACGGCGGCGAGCGGCTTGCCGATCCGCTTCTCGCGCTTCTCCCGGGCCGCGACGAACTCCGGGTAGACGCCGATCGAGACCGTGTTGAGCACCGTCACCGGGTCTCCTCCGTCCGCGACGACCTCGGCCACGTCGACGTCGCGGCGCTCGCCGATCGTCGCCGCGTCGAGCGCGTCCTGGACGGTCAGCAGCCCCAGCGCCTTCGCGAAGTGGTTCATGGTCCCGCCCGGCAGCACGAGCAGCGTCATCCCCTCGGCTCGGGCGAGAGCGGCACCGACCGACATGGTGCCGTCCCCGCCGTAGATCCCGAGCACCCGGGGCGGAGAGTCCCCCGAGCGCGCCTCGCGCACCACGTCGGCGAGGTCCTCGCCCTCGGTCAGCCGGTGCACGCGCGCCTTCGGGAACCGGGCGCGGACCAGCGGCTCGGGATCGGGGCGGTGCGAGTCCCGGCCCGCGCCGGGGTTGAGGACCACGAGGAGTGCGGCGCCGTCCCCCAGCGGGCTGCGGTCGACGGGGGGCCGGGTCGCGCGCTCCGAGACGGGCACGTGGCGCGGCTCGGCCGGCAGGACGGCTCGGCCTACGACCGCGACCGCCGCGCCGAGCGCCGCGCCGCCGAGGACGTCCGAGAGCCAGTGGACGCCGACGTGCAAGCGGGAGAAGGCCACGGCGGCGGCGAGCGGGGCGACCGCCGCCCCCACTCGGGGCGACTCGAGCGCGACCCCGGCGGCGAAGGCGGCGGCGCTCGCCGCGTGCCCCGAGGGGAAGGACGCGGACGTCGGCACCGTCGCCAGGCGCCGGCCGACCGGGACGTCGACGAGGAGCGGCCGGTCGCCGCCGAACACGCGCTTGCCGACCAGGTTCGCGAGCGCGCTGGCCGCGGCGAGCGAGGCTGTCCCCCGCAGAGCCTCGCGGGGACGGCCCGCCAGGAGCAGCAGAACGCCGACGCCGGCCCAGAGGACTCCGTCGTCAGCGGCCCGGGAGAGCCCCACGAGCGCCCCGTCGACGACGGGCGACGGGCGACGGGCGTTCAGCCGCCGGGCCGCGCGCGCGTCCGCCCGGCGCACGACGCGCGGGACGGTGACGAGTCGGCGGAGCAGGACGGACGGGGGTCGGGTTCCGCGGAGTGCCATGCGCTCAGCGTAGGAGGAGGCGCCTCCGCGGTCCCTGGACCGGTCGACGTCGCGCTAGACCTCTCCGAAGCCCGACTCGACCAGATCGCCGAGGCGGCCGACCGCCTCCCGGGCCTGCGGCCCCGTCGCCGAGAGGACGACCTCGTCCCCGCGGTCGAGCCCCAGGGACATCACGCCGAGCAGGCTCGTGGCGTCCTTGCCGTTCGCGTCGATCCGGGCGTCGAAGGTGGCGGCGAGCGTCACGAAGTCGGCCGCGGGACGCGCGTGCAGGCCGTTCGGGTTGATCAGGCGGACACGGCGCTGCACGCGCTCGTCATCGGGCGCGGTCTCCTCGTCGGGAGCAGCGGGCGCCTCGCCCCGGGCCGACTCCGCGGCGGCGAGCACCTCGTCCAGCGACGCCCCCGTGCCCGCGGCGACAGCGGCAGCGACGGCCCCCTCCACCAGCGGGGCGTCGGCGATCCGGACCCGGGCGCGCGCGTCGTCGTCCAGGAACTCCACCGCGGTCTCCGCCGTCATGATCGCCGAGCCGAGGTCACAGAGGACGACGACGCCCTCGCCGGAGTCGGCCTCCGTCAGGGCCGCCGTGATGCGGTCGAAGCTGGTGCCGATGCCGCCGTCGTCCGTCCCGCCCGCGGCGACCAGCGCGACCGAGGCCGCCATCTGCTCCGCGAGCTCGACCAGCCCCTCCGCCAGTCGCGCGCTGTGCGAGACCAGGACCAGCCCGACGCTCACGCCGCCGCCTCGGCCGCCGCGCGGAGCAGGAGCACGGTCGACACGCTTCCGGGGTCGCGGTGCCCGATGGCGCGCTCTCCGAGGTAGCTGGCGCGTCCCTTGCGGGCGACCAGCGGGTCCGTCGACTCCGCTCCGCTCTGCGCCGCCTCCGCCGCCGCAGCGAGGACGTCGGCCGGCGCCGCTCCCTCCTCGGCGGCGGCCGTCGCCGCGTCGACCGCCGGCGTCCACGCGTCCACCATCGTCTTGTCGCCCACCTCGGCCTTGCCGCGGAGCACGATGCCGTCCCTCGCCGCGGCCAGGAGCGCTGCGACGTCCGCGCCCTCGAGCGCGTCCCTGCCCGCGACCGCGGCGGAGGCCTTCAGGAACGCCGTGCCGAACAGCGGGCCCGAGGCGCCGCCGACGGTCGAGATGAGCGTCGTCGCGACCAGCTTGAGCACGTCCGCCGGGACCCCCTGCTCCGGCGCGGCGTCCAGCTTCGCGACCACGGCCTGGAAGCCGCGGTCCATGTTCTCGCCGTGGTCCCCGTCGCCGATCGCCCGGTCGAGCGTGATCAGCTCGACCCGGTGCTCCGCGATCGCCTCGGCGGCGCGGCGGATCCACGCCGTCGCCCACGCCGCGTCGAGCCCGGCTCCCTGTGCGTCCTGCATCGTCGTCTCCTCCTCGTGCGCCGCTCCTGCGGCCGTCGTCCCGGTCATGGTGTGCGCGCGGGCGCTCAGCGTCCCCACCGCAGCGCCGCGGTCTGCACCGGGGAGTCCCACAGCTCGGTCAGGGCGTCGTCGAGCTTGAGGACGGTGAGCGAGAAGCCCTGCATCTCGAGCGACGTCGTGTAGTTGCCGACGAGGCTGCGCGTGACGGTGATCCCCTTCTCGGCCAGCGCTTCGGCTGCGCGGCGGTAGGCGAGGTACAGCTCGATCTGCGGCGTGCCCCCCATGCCGTTCACGAGGAGGAGCACGTCGTCCCCGGAGGAGAACGGCAGGTCCTCCAGGATCGGGCCCAGGATCCGGTCGACGATGCGGTCGGCCGGCTCCAGCGCGATCTTCTCCCGGCCGGGCTCGCCGTGGATGCCGATGCCGATCTCGATCTCGTCCTCGCCCAGCTCGAAGCTCGGCTCGCCCGCGTGCGGGACGATGCACGGCGTGAGCGCGACGCCCATCGAGCGCACGTTCGCGATCACCGTCTCTGCGATCGTCGCGACCTCGTCGAGGGAGTCGCCCCGCTCGGCAGCGGCGCCCGCGATCCGCTCGACCAGCACGGTGCCGGCCACGCCGCGACGGCCCGCGGTGTAGAGCGAGTCCTTCACCGCGACGTCGTCGTCGACGATCACGCTGCGCACCTCGATCCCCTCGGCGCCGGCGAGGTCGGCCGCGGTCTCGAAGTTCAGGACGTCGCCCGTGTAGTTCTTCACGATGTGCAGCACCCCTGCGCCGCCGTCGACGGCCTGCGTGGCCGCGACGATCGGGTCGGGCGTGGGCGAGGTGAAGACGGGACCGGGGACGGCGGCGTCCAGCATCCCGAACCCGACGAAGCCCGCGTGCAGCGGCTCGTGCCCGCTGCCGCCTCCGCTGACGATGCCCACCTTGCCCGAGCGGGGCGCATCGGCCCGCACCACGAACAGGGGATCGGACACCACCCGCACCAGGTCGGCGTGCGCCAGGCCGAAACCGGCCACCGACTCCATGACGACGTTCTTCGGGTCGTTGATGAGCTTCTTCATCGAGGTCTCCTCCAGGATCGGGCCACCACTCGGGCGTCCCGTGACCTGCGGGCGATCCGGCGCGTGGTGGATCGCCGCCCGCACCGTCGCGGACAGCAGCCCCACGTTACGCCCTGCGCTCGCGCCTACGGCAGCGGGACGACGGCGCGCTGCGTCTCGCGGACCCACTCCTCGAGCTTGGCCGTGGCGGCCCCGGAGTCGACGGCCTCCGCCGCGCGGTCCATCGACGTCCGCAGGCGCTCCAGGATGGGCGTGCGCACCAGGTCCGGGTCGCGCGCCAGGTCGAACGCCGCGAGGCCCGCGGCCGCGTTCAGGAGGACGATGTCGCGGACGGGGCCGCCGTCCCCCGCGAGCACCGAGCGCACCACGCTCGCGTTGTAGGCGGCGTCGCGGCCGCGCAGCTCGTCGATGCGCGCCCGGGGCAGACCCAGGTCGCGCGGGTCGAGGTCGTGCTCGACCACGGAGCCGCGCGACACCTCCCAGATGTGGCTGTGACCCGTGGTCGTGAGCTCGTCGAGGCCGTCGTCCCCGCGGAACACCAGAGCCGTCGCCCCGCGCGTCTGGAACACACCGACGACCAGCGGCACCCGGTCGAGGTGCGCCACACCGACCGCCGACGCCTCGGGACGCGCCGGGTTGCAGAGCGGGCCGAGGAAGTTGAACACCGTCGGCACGCCCAGCTCGGCGCGCACCGGGCCGGCGTGCCGGAAGCCGGGGTGGAAGAGGGACGCGAAGACGAAGGCGATCCCCGTCCGCCGGAACACCTCGGCCACCCGCTCGGGAGAGAGGGAGAGGTCGACCCCGAGTGCCGCGAGCACGTCGGACGAGCCGGAGGAGGAGGACGCGGCCTTGTTGCCGTGCTTCACGACGGGCGTGCCGGCGGCGGCCGCGATGATCGAGGCGGTGGAGGAGATGTTGACGGTCCCGAAGCGGTCCCCGCCCGTCCCGACGATGTCCAGGGCCATCGGATCCACGTCCAGCGGCACCGCGTGGTCGAGGATCGCGTCGCGGAAGCCGACGATCTCGTCGACCGTCTCGCCCTTCGCCCGGAGGGCCACCAGCAGTCCCGCGAGCTGCGCCGGAGTCGCCGCGCCCTCCATCACCTGCTCCATGGCCCACGTCGCCTCGGAGACGCTCAGATCGGAGGACTCGAGGAGTGCGCTGAGAACGTGCGGCCAGGACAGGGTTTCCGACATGGCTCCCAGATTATGCGACGAGGATCGCCTCCCGGCTAGTGCGACTTCCTTCCCCTGCCATCGGCCATAATGGTCTGTGTGACGAGCACCTCTCTCTCCCCCACGGCCACCGCGCCCGTAGTGAACCGACCCAACCCGGTCGCGGTCGGAACGATCGTCTGGCTGGGCAGCGAGGTCATGTTCTTCGCGGGCCTCTTCGCGATCTACTTCACCCTGCGCAGCACCTCCCCCGAGCTCTGGGGCGCCGAGACCCAGATCCTCAACGTCCCCTACGCGGGCGTGAACACGGTGATCCTCGTGGCCTCGTCGTTCAGCTGCCAGTTCGGCGTGTTCGCCGCCGAGCGCCTGCAGCCGCGCGCGACGGGCCTCAGCCCGTTCAAGTGGGGGATGGTCGAGTGGTTCTTCCTCACCTACGCCCTGGGCGCGGTCTTCGTCTCCGGCCAGGTGCTCGAGTACGCGACCCTCGTCTCCGAGGGCGTCACGCTCTCCAGCAACGCCTACGGCTCCGCCTTCTACCTGACGACCGGCTTCCACGCCCTGCACGTCACCGGCGGCCTCATCGCGTTCCTCCTCGTCATCGGCCGCGGCTTCGCGGTCAAGAACTTCGGCCACAAGGAGGCGACGAGCGCCATCGTCGTCTCGTACTACTGGCACTTCGTCGACGTCGTCTGGGTCGGCCTGTTCGCCGTCATCTACTTCCTCAAGTGACGCGCCCGCCGATGCCCCACTCCACTCCCGACCCCCGCAGGAAGGACGCCTCGATGGCCTCCCCGAAGACGAAGAGCCGAGCCAAGAAGGGTCGCCGCCACCCGCTCGCCACCCTGGCCCTGATCGCCATCGGCCTCGGGCTCACCGGCGGGACCTACGCCGCGGTCGGCGTCGCGACGTCCGCCTCCGCGGAGACGTCGTCCACCAGCCAGCAGACGATCGACGAGGGCTCGAAGCTCTTCGCCGCGAACTGCGCCACCTGCCACGGACTCGACGCCGCGGGCACCGACAACGCTCCCTCCCTCATCGGAGTGGGCGCGGCGTCGGTCGACTTCCAGGTCGGCACCGGCCGCATGCCGATGCAGATGCACGGCCCCCAGGCGCTCGAGAAGCCGGTCCAGTTCACCGACGAGCAGGTCGGCGAGCTCGCCGCCTACGTCGCGTCGCTGGCCCCCGGCCCCGCGATCCCCGAGGGCGAGGTCCTCGACGGACAGGGCGACGCCGCGAACGGCGCCGAGCTGTTCCGCATCAACTGCGCCATGTGCCACAACGTCGCCGGAGCCGGCGGCGCGCTCACCGAGGGGAAGTTCGCTCCCCCGCTGGGCGGCGTGACCGAGGCTCACATCTACGAGGCGATGGTCACCGGCCCGCAGAACATGCCGGTCTTCAACGACCTGAACATCTCGCCCGAGGACAAGCGCGACATCATCTCGTACCTCAAGTACATCGAGGCCAACCCGTCCCCGGGCGGATTCGCGCTCGGCTCCCTCGGGCCGGTCGCGGAGGGCCTGTTCCTCTGGATCTTCGGCCTCGGCGCGATCGTGGCCCTGACGGTGTGGATCACCGCCCGATCCAACTAGACGACTGCAGCGCCCTGACGGGCGCGACTGACCCACGGCACCGACTGGTGCCGACACGGCGTGAAAAGGAGAACCATGGCAGAGCACGATGAGGGTGGCACGGACCTCGCCACCTCGTCGGCCACCGGGCACGGAACGGCTCCGGCCGGCACCGCGGTCGTGACGCGGGACCGCGTCCAGGACCCGGGCCTCCCGCCGCACCGCTCCCGGATGACCGACCTCGACCCCAAGGTCGAGAAGCGTGCCGAGCGCACGGTGTACACGCTCTTCTACCTCTCCTTCGCGGGCTCGATCTTCGCGGTCGCCGCCTACATGGCGTTCCCGATCACCGAGGACGTCGCGTCGGTCCGGCTGAACACGCTGTTCATCGGCCTGGGCATGTCCCTCGCGCTCCTGGGCATCGGCATCGCCGCCGTCCACTGGGGCAAGCAGCTGATGTCGGACCACGAGGGCATCGACATCCGCCACCCCGTCCGCAGCGCGGAGCCCACCCGCGCCCGTGCGCTCGAGATCTTCGACCAGTCCGACAAGGAGTCCGGCTTCGGCCGCCGCTCCCTCGTCCGGAACAGCCTGATCGCCTCCCTCGTCGTGTTCCCCCTGCCCGCCGTGATCCTGTTCCGGGGCCTCGGCCCGCAGGACCAGAACCCCGTCGCCCTCCTCAAGACCACGCTGTGGGAAGAGGGCACGAGGCTCACCCTGGACCCGTCGGGAGCGCCGATCCTCGCATCGGACGTCACCCTCGGATCCGCCTTCCACGTCATCCCCGAGGGCCTCAACGACGCCGAGGGCAAGCTGGAGGAGAAGGCCAAGGCCGCCGTCCTCCTGATGCGCCTGAAGCCCGAGGACCTCATCGTCAGTGAGGGTCGCGAGACCTGGAACTACGACGGAATCGTCGCCTACTCCAAGATCTGCACGCACGTCGGCTGCCCTGTGGCGCTGTACGAGCAGCAGACCCACCACCTGCTGTGCCCGTGCCACCAGTCGCAATTCGACATCACGCGCGAGGCCGCCGTCATCTTCGGCCCGGCGAAGCGTCCGCTTCCGCAGCTCCCCATCACCGTCGACGCCGAGGGTTACCTGATCGCCAGAAGCGACTTCACGGAGCCCGTCGGACCGTCCTTCTGGGAGCGATGACTCACATGTCCACCACCACCCCCTCACGCCCCTCCAGCTCCCCCGCGGAGCCCGAGGACGGCGTCATCCTCGGATCCGGCAAGTTCCAGAAGGGGTACGTCGGAGCGGCGTCGAACTACATCGACGAGCGCACGAGCATCTCCGCGGTCGTCAAGGAGTTCGGTCGCAAGATCTTCCCCGACCACTGGTCCTTCCTGCTCGGCGAGGTCGCGCTCTACAGCTTCGTCATCATCCTGCTGTCGGGCACCTTCCTCACCTTCTTCTTCCAGGCCTCGATGGTCGAGACCCATTACGAGGGCAGCTACCTCCCCCTCAAGGGCATCGAGATGTCGGCGGCGATGTCGTCCTCGCTCGACATCTCCTTCGACATCCGCGGCGGCCTGCTGATGCGGCAGATCCACCACTGGGCGGCGCTGCTGTTCGTGGCCTCGATCGGCCTGCACATGCTGCGCATCTTCTTCACCGGTGCGTTCCGCAAGCCCCGCGAGCTCAACTGGGTCATCGGCTTCGTCCTCTTCATCCTCGCGATGGCCGAGGGCTTCACCGGCTACTCCCTCCCCGACGATCTGCTCTCGGGCAACGGCCTCCGCATCATCGACGGCATGGTCAAGGGCATCCCGATCGTCGGCACCTGGATCTCGTTCCTGCTCTTCGGCGGCGAGTTCCCGGGAACCGACATCGTCGGCCGCCTCTACACGCTGCACATCCTGCTGCTGCCGGCGCTGGTGCTCGCGTTCATCGCCCTGCACCTCGTGTTCGTGGTCGTCCACAAGCACACCCAGTTCCCCGGTGCGGGCAAGACCGAGCAGAACGTCGTCGGCTACCCGGTGCTGCCGGTCTACGCCGCGAAGGCCGGTGGATTCTTCTTCATCGTCTTCGGCGTCGTCGTCCTCATCGCCTCGCTGTTCACGATCAACCCGATCTGGAACTACGGCCCGTACGACCCCTCGCCCGTCTCCGCGGGAACCCAGCCCGACTGGTACATCGGCTTCGCCGACGGCGCCCTGCGCCTCGTCCCGCCGGGACTCGAGTGGGCCATCCCGGGCATCGGAACCCTGTCGTTCAACATCCTGATCCCGCTCGTCGGTCTCGGACTGTTCATCGCCGTGGTCATGCTCTACCCGTTCCTCGAGGCGTGGATCACCGGTGACAAGCGCGAGCACCACCTGCTCGACCGCCCGCGCAACGCCGCGACCCGCACCGCGATCGGCGCCGCCGGAGTCAGCTTCTACGCCGTCCTCTGGGCTGCCGCGTCGTCCGACCTCATCGCGACGCACTTCCACCTCACGATGGAGGGTGTGATCCACGGCCTGCAGTTCCTGCTCATCGCGGGTCCGTTCATCGCGTACTTCATCACCAAGCGCATCTGCCTGGCGCTGCAGAAGAAGGACCGCGAGATCGCGCTGCACGGCTTCGAGTCGGGCCGCATCGTCCGCCTCCCCGGCGGCGAGTTCATCGAGGTGCACCAGCAGCTCGACGAGTACGAGCGCTGGAAGCTCGTCGGTCAGGACGAGTACGAGCCGCTGATGATCCGTCCGGACTCGCGTGGCCGCATCACCGCCCCGCAGCGCGTCCGCGCCGGCCTCTCCCGCTGGTTCTTCGAGGACCGGATCACCCCCGTCACCCAGAAGGAGCTCGAGAGCTCGCACAGCGAGCACTGACCCTCCCCCGAAGGGCCCGGACGTTCATTCGTCCGGGCCCTTCGTCGTTCCCGCGGGAGGTCGCGCCGGCGCCTCGACGCCGCCCACCCGCTCGACCCTCCAGAAGTTGTCGCACTCGGCGTCGAGTGCGACAACTTCTGGACAGTCGAACCGGTCCCGTCCCGCCGTGCTCGGCCGCCGACGACGATCCCGTGCTCGAAGCCCGCGGCCCTGTCGACGCACGGGAGCTCTGCGCCCGGAGTCGTCCGTGGCACAGCGACTCGTACATCCCCTGACGACCGGACACGGCATCCACGCGGAAGGGGCAGGTGACGAGTGCACGCACACCGGACGTCACGCAGGAACCAGTCGTGCCGCTCGAGCGGACCTCCTGCCATAACAGGGGCGTCACCAGCGGTCGACGGAGCGCCTCCAGCCTCTCAGGACGCGCTCGTGCTGCGGAGGGGCCTGGAGTCGCGCGGAAGGGCCCTCCCCACATCGGAGGGCTCGTCGCCCCTGAAGAGAGCTCGTGGTGACACGTGCACCGCTGTGACACCGAGGACGGCCACGTACCCCCGCCGAGGGCCTCGTTGATGCGTCAGAGGGTCTCGTCCTGTGCATGAGGCCTCGTGCCGCGTGGTGGGCTGGTCTCGCGCAGGAGACGCCACACGGCCGCCGAGACCAGACCCTCCGACCGAGGCGGCCCTCACGGACGCGCGCGAGCAGGTTCCGGCCGCCACCGACAGGTCCCACCCGGGCACCGAGGACGATCCGTGCGGGCTCGTGCGACTCCGGCGTCGTCCTCCGAGCGCCGGACCGCCCGACACCCGACGACGGCCTCAGCGCCTGCCCGGTCGGATCCGATCCCTGGCCCTCCCCGGACGCTGGATCGGGAGGAGGCATGGTGACGCATGCGTCGGCCCGACGGATGCTCCTCCGCCGGTCGAGACACCGAGGCGGCCCCCCTCCACCTCCGAGCCGGCACCTCGCCCTCCCCCGGGCACACGAGAGGGCCGGGTGCCCGGAGCGTCCGCCCTCGTGCACCCGGCCCTCAGCCGTGCGGTACGCCCTAGCGGGCGAAGTATCCGCGGTAGTACTCGTACACCCAGCCGGCGATGGCGACCAGGAAGAGCCCGACGGCGATGTAGGTGATCCAGAACCCGACGGCCAGGCCGAGGAACCCCAGGGCGGCGGAACCGCCCAGGATGAGCGGCCACCAGCTCCAGGGGCTGAAGAAGCCGAGCTCGGGATCTCCGTCGTCGATGTCCGCGTCGAGGCGGTCCTCGGGGAGCTCGGCACCCTGCGCCTTGTGGACGCGGCCGACGTAGAACGCGATGAACGCGCCCAGGACGGACGACAGGCCGATGCCGACGGTGCCGACCCATTCCACCTGGCCCGTGTCGAGCAGCGACCACACGATGTACGTGATGTCGGCGAGGAGGAAGAAGCCCGCGAGGAGCCAGAAGAGATTGACGTTGGCGCGCATGGCCCTACTTCACCGTGCCTTCGGACTTGTCGTACGTGGGGGCGTCCGGAGCGTCCTTCGCCGGACCGATTCCGACGGGGATGCCGGCCTCGGGGTGGTTGAGGTCGAACGCCGGGGCCTCGCTGCGGATGCGCGGGATCGAGGTGAAGTTGTGGCGGGGCGGCGGGCACGAGGTGGCCCACTCGAGCGACCGGGAGAAGCCCCACGGGTCGTTCACCGTCACCTTGGGCGCCTTGCGGGCCGTGATGTACACGTTCAGGAAGAACGGGATCAGCGACACCGCGAGGATCATCGCTCCGACCGTCGACACCTGGTTCATCCAGGTGAAGCCGTCCTCGGGCAGGTAGCTGGCGTAGCGGCGCGGCATGCCGACGACGCCCAGCCAGTGCTGGATGAGGAAGGTGGTGTGGAAGCCGATGAACAGCAGCCAGAAGTGCCACTTGCCCAGCGTCTCGTTCAGCATCTTGCCGGTCCACTTGGGCCACCAGAAGTAGAAGCCCGAGAACATCGCGAAGACGACGGTCCCGAAGACGACGTAGTGGAAGTGCGCGACCACGAAGTACGAGTCGGAGACGTGGAAGTCGAGCGGGGGCGACGCGAGGATGACGCCGGTGAGTCCACCGAACGTGAAGGTGATCAGGAAGCCGATCGCCCAGATCATCGGGGTCTCGAAGGTCACCGATCCGCGCCACATGGTGCCGACCCAGTTGAAGATCTTCACGCCGGTCGGGACCGCGATGAGCATCGTCATCAGCGAGAAGAACGGCAGCAGGACCGATCCCGTGACGTACATGTGGTGGGCCCACACCGTCACGGACAGGGCGGCGATCGCGATGGTCGCGTAGATCAGCGTCTTGTAGCCGAAGATCGGCTTGCGACTGAAGACCGGGAAGACCTCGGACACGATGCCGAAGAACGGCAGCGCGATGATGTACACCTCGGGGTGGCCGAAGAACCAGAACAGGTGCTGCCAGAGCAGGACGCCGCCGTTGGCCGCGTCGTAGATGTGGGCGTCGAACACGCGGTCGGCGCCGAGGGCGAACATCGCGGCGGCGAGCACCGGGAACGCGAGCAGCACGAGGATCGACGTCACCAGGATGTTCCAGGTGAAGATCGGCATGCGGAACATCGTCATGCCGGGGGCGCGCATCGTGATGATCGTCGTGATGAAGTTCACCGCGCCGAGGATCGTGCCGAAGCCCGAGAGCGCGAGGCCGAAGACCCAGAGATTGCCGCCGAGCCCTGGTGAGAAGGTCGTGCTCGACAGTGGCGCGTACGCGAACCAGCCGAACGACGCCGCGCCCTGCGGGGTGACGAATCCGGCGACCGCGATGAGCGAGCCGAAGCTGTAGAGCCAGTACGCGAAGGCGTTGAGGCGGGGGAACGCGACGTCGGGAGCGCCGATCTGCAGCGGCATCAGGACGTTCGCGAACCCCGCGAAGAGCGGCGTCGCGAACATCAGCAGCATGATCGTGCCGTGCATCGTGAACAGCTGGTTGTACTGCTCGCGGGTCTCGACCACGTTCAGGCCGGGCTCGAACAGCTGGGCGCGGATGACCAGGGCCATCACGCCGGCGATGCAGAAGTAGATGAAGGACGTGATCAGGTACATGTACCCGATGACCTTGTGGTCGGTCGACGTCATCCAGCGGACGAGGACGTTCGCCTTGCGCTGGACCGGCGGAATGCCGGCGGTGCGCGTCGGGCGGGGTGCCGTGGCGGTGCTCATGCTCCCTTACTCCTCGTTCTCGCGGGCCGGCGCGCCGGTTCCGGGAAGGTTCGAATTGCGGTTGTACTCCGCGCCGAGCTGACCGGTCTGGCCCGCGTCGCGCAGCGACTGGATGTAGTCGTCGTACTCGCCCTGCGAGACGACCTTGACGTTGAAGAGCATCGCGGAGTGGTACTCGCCGCAGAGCTCGGCGCACTTGCCGGCGTAGGTCCCCTCCTTGAGCGGCGTGACGTACATGTAGTTCGTCTTGCCGGGGATCATGTCCTTCTTGTAGAGGAAGTCGACGACCCAGAAGGAGTGGATCACGTCGCGCGCGTCGAGCTGGATCTTGATCTTCTGTCCGACGGGCAGGTAGAGCGTGGGGATCTCGGACTCGACGAGCGAGCCGGCCGCGTCTCCGCCCTCCTGGTACTGGCCCTGGATGCCGGCGGAGTAGACGTCCTCGTCGACGTAGTTGAAGTCCCACGCCCACTGCTTGCCGTACACCTGGATGGTCTCGTCCGGGTCGTCGTAGGGCTGCTCGATGGCGGCCTGGTCGCGCGCGGTGAAGGCGAAGAAGCCGATCACGAGGATCAGCGGAACGATCGTGTAGAAGATCTCGATCGGCATGTTGTAGCGCAGCTGGACCGGCAGGCCGGTCTGCCCCTTGCGACGGCGGTAGACGACCACCGCCCAGATGGTGAGACCCCACGTGACGACGCCGACGGCGAGCAGGACGATCCAGGAGGTGACCCAGAGTCCGATGACGCGGTCGACGTGGTTCGTCGTGCCGGGTTCGGTGGGGAGCCAGCCCTGGAGCTGCTCTTGCGTGCAGCCCGCGAGGACGAGGGCGAGGGCTCCTGCGACGGGGGCAGCGACCCATCTGCGGATTCGGCGATTGAAGCGCACCGGTGACCTTTCGGAAGACTGGGGACCAGTTCACACGAAACTGTATTAGACCGGCTCCAGCCTACCCTTCCGCTCCGGCGGCCCGGTGCACGACGACCCGCTCTTGACGTCCCGGCCGAGTGGTGCAGTCACGACGAACGGCGCCCGACGGGCCACCGGAGTGGACTGTCGGACGCCGTTCGGACGCGCTGCGGCCCGGGACCGCGCGGTGTCAGTGGAAGCTGTCGCCGCAGGCGCAGCTGCCGCCCGCGTTGGGGTTGTCGATGGTGAAGCCCTGCTTCTGGATGGTGTCCTCGAAGTCGATCGAGGCGCCGTCGAGGTAGGGGACGCTCATCTTGTCGACGACCAGGCCGACGCCCTCGAACTCCACCGCGGCGTCGCCGTCGAGGGTGCGCTCGTCGAAGTAGAGCTGGTAGATGAGGCCGGAGCAGCCTCCGGGCTGCACGGCGACGCGCAGGCGCAGGTCGTCGCGGCCCTCCTGCTCGAGCAGGCTCTTGACCTTGGCGGCAGCGGTCGGGGTCATCGAGACGCCGTGGGCCGCGCTGGACGGGGTGGCGAGGGGGGTCGCCGTCTGGTCGGTCAGTGTGTCTGACATGTCACTCCTCAGGGGACGGGCGGAACGGTCGTCGTGCCTACCGGGATTCTACGGCTGCAACCCGGATGGTCACCGGGGTATTCCACGACCCGTGGTCAGTCGCGGTGAGCGGCGGCGCGGAGCAGGAAGAGGGCCTCGGTCTGCGCGGCGCGCTTGAAGACGCCCAGGTGCAGCGACTCGTTGGGGCTGTGCGCGCGCGAGTCGGGGTCCTCGACACCGGTGACGAGGATCTGCGCCTCGGGGAACTCGCGCACGAGGTCGGCGATGAACGGGATGCTCCCGCCGATCCCGGTCTCGAGGGGCTCGCGTCCCCAGGCGTCCGCCATCGCGCCCTTCACCAGGTCCACGGCCCAGCCGGTCGCGTCGACCAGGAAGGGGCTGCCGGTGTCGACGTCCTCGATCGCGAGGTGAGCGCCGAACGGGGAGTTCGCGCGCAGGTGGCTCTCGATCGCGGCGAAAGCCTCCTCCGCGTCCTGGCCGGGGGCGATGCGGGCGCTGATCTTCACGCGAACGGACGGGACGAGGGTGTTGGAGGCGTCGACGACGCTGGGCGCGTCGATCCCGGTGACCGTGACGGCCGGCTTCGACCACAGGCGCGAGAGGATCGCGCCGGTGCCGATCGGCGAGACCCCGTCGAGCAGCCCGGAGTCGCGGCGGAGGTCCTCCTCGGTCGTCTCGGGGACCGCCCCGTCGTGCTCCGTGAGGCCGGCGACGGCGACCGAGCCGTCCTCGTTCCAGAGCGTCGCGAGGAGGCGGACCGCCGCGAGCATCGCGTCCGGGACCGCCCCGCCCAGCATGCCCGAGTGCGAGGCGTGCGCGAGGGTGCTGACGGTGAGGGTGAAGGTGACGTTGCCGCGCAGGCCCACCGTCAGCGCGGGCGTGTCGACGTCCCAGTTGTCGCTGTCGGCGACGATGATCGCGTCCGCCCGGAGCGCGTCGTGGTGCTCGCGGAGGAAGGTGGGGAACGAGCGCGACCCGAACTCCTCCTCCCCCTCGATGAAGAGGACCAGCCCGAGGTCGTGGTCCTCGCCCGCGATCTCGCGCAGTGCGCGCACCGCGGCGAGGTGGGAGACGACTCCGGCCTTGTCGTCGGCGGCGCCGCGCCCGTACAGGCGGTCGCCGCGCACGGTCGGCTCGAACGGAGGCGTCTCCCACGCCGACTCCGCGCCCTGCGGCTGCACGTCGTGGTGGGCGTAGAGGAGGACGGTCGGCGCTCCGTTCCGGGCGGCGCGGGTGGCCAGGACGGCCGGCTGGCCGAGCACGTCGGTCCCGTCGATCGTGGCGCTGTGGATCGCGACGTCGTCGAAGACGCCCGTCTCGCGGGCGAGCTCGGCGATGGCCTCGGCACTCGCGGCCACGCGGGTGGCGTCGAAGCCGTCCCACGAGACGGACGGGATCCGCACGAGCTGCCCGAGCTGGGCGAGCGAGCGCGGCAGATCGTCGCGGACGGCGGCGAGGACGGCCTCCTCGTCGGAGGAGAGTGCGGGCGGAGTCGGAGCGTCGTGAGCCATGGAGGTAATCTTAAGAGACCCCCGATTCCAAGGACGTTCCCCGTGGCCAAGCACCCGATCGCAACCGACACGCCCGACGACGCCGGCTCCCCCGGCTCCGGGAAGGGCCGGCCGACGCCGACCCGGCGCGAGCAGGAGCTGGCCCGCAAGCGTCCGCTGGTCGTCACCGACCGCAAGCAGGCCGCCCGCGACGCCCGCGAGAAGGCCGCCGTGTCGCGCGAGCAGGCCCGCATCGGCCTCGCCGCCGGCGACCAGCGCTACCTGCCCCTGCGCGACAAGGGTCCCCAGCGCAAGTTCGTGCGCGACTGGGTCGACGCGCGCTTCAGCCTCGGCGAGTTCCTCATCCCGGTGATGGTCGTCGTCCTGCTGCTGAGCTTCTTCCCGCAGCCGGAGCTGCAGTACGCGACGCTCGTCATCCTCTGGGTGTTCTTCCTCCTCGCGGTGATCGACTGCATCCTCCTCGGCATGCGCATGCGCCGGAAGCTCGCCGAGCGCTACGGCGCCGACAAGGTCGAGAAGGGCATCCGCTGGTACGCCGCGATGCGCGCCCTCCAGCTGCGCGTCATGCGCCTGCCGAAGCCCCAGGTCAAGCGCCGCGCCTTCCCCGAGTAGTCGGACGGCGGACCACGAAGGGCCCCTGTGGCCGCGCCTCGCGCGGCTCCGGGGGCCCTTCGTCGTGCGCGGCCGGTCAGGAGGCGCGGGCCAGTCCCCGGTTGATCGCCCGAGCCCACAGAGGCCCGCGGTAGATGAAGGCGGTGTAGCCCTGCACGAGGGTGGCACCCGCGTCGAGGCGCTCGCGCACGTCGTCCGCCGTCTCCACTCCTCCGACGGAGACCACGCAGAAGGCCGCGGGGACGACGCCCCGGATCACGCGGAGCACCTCGAGCGAGCGCGCGGCCAGCGGAGCTCCGGAGAGGCCGCCGGCTCCGGCCGCCTCGACCACGGCACGACCGGTCGAGAGGCCCTCCCGCGAGAGCGTCGTGTTGGTCGCGATGATCCCGTCCAGCCCCAGGCGGACGGCGAGCTCGGCGACGCGGCCGACCTCGTCGTCGGAGAGGTCGGGGGCGATCTTCACCAGCAGGGGCGTCGTGTCGGCCGCGTCCTTGACGGCCGCGAGGAGCGGCTCGAGGCGGTCGATCTCCTGCAGACCGCGGAGCCCGGGGGTGTTCGGCGAGCTGACGTTCACGACGAGGTAGTCGGCGAGCGGCGCGAGCAGGCGCGTGCTGATCAGGTAGTCCTCGATCGCGTCGTCCACCTCGACCACCCGGCTCTTGCCGATGTTCACGCCGATCACGGGGCGGCGGCGCGCGCTGCGCAGCCGGATCAGCCGCTGCGCCGCGGCCTCGGCACCGTGGTTGTTGAAGCCCATCCTGTTGACGACGGCGCGGTCCGCGATCAGCCGGAAGAGGCGCGGCCGGTCGTTGCCGGGCTGCGCCCGAGCGGTCAGGGTCCCGACCTCGACGTGTCCGAAGCCGAGCGCGCCGAAGCCCAGGACCGCGGTGGCGTCCTTGTCGAAGCCGGCCGCGACGCCGAACGGGGTCTCGAAGCGGAGCCCGAGCGTCTCGACCGCAGGCGTTCCGCGCGGAACGGTGGCCCGGCGCAGGACCGGCGCGAGGGCGCCGAGGGCCCGGATCACCGGGAAGCTCAGGTGGTGCGCCCGCTCCGGGTCGAGGCGGCGCAGGACGGTGCGGAACAGGAGCGGGTACACCCGGGCCTCAGATCTCGTCGGCGCTGTGGGGCACGGAGGTGCGCTCGGCGCGGAGCAGGGTGATCGCCGACTCGAAGTCGTCCAGCGAGTCGAACGCCTGGTAGACGCTCGCGAAGCGGAGGTAGGCGACCTCGTCGAGCTCGCGCAGCGGCGGCAGGATGGCGAGCCCGATGTCGTTCGCGTCGATCTGCGAGGCGCCCGTGGAGCGGATGCTCTCCTCCACCCGCTGCGCGAGCACGGCCAGATCGGTGTCGGTGACGGGCCGGCCCTGGCAGGCCTTCCGGACGCCGCTGACGATCTTCTCGCGGCTGAAGGGCTCCACGACTCCGCTGCGCTTGATCACGACGAGGCTCGCCGTCTCGGTCGTCGAGAAGCGCCGGCCGCACGACGGGCACTGTCGGCGGCGGCGGATCGAGAGGCCGTCGTCGCTCGTGCGCGAGTCGATCACTCGGGAGTCGGGGTGCCGGCAGAAGGGGCAGAACATCGAGGGCCTCTCGGTCTCAGGCGAAGCGGGCGTCGACGGCGTCGCCGTGGGCGGGCAGCGCCTCGGCGTCGCTGAGAGCGCGGATGTGCGGGGCGACGCGCTCGAGCGCACCGCGGTCGTACGAGATCAGCTGCTGCGGCCGGAGGAAGGTGTAGGCGCCGAGCCCGGAGGAGAAGCGCGCCTGCCCCAGCGTCGGGAGCACGTGGTTGGAGCCGGCGAGGTAGTCGCCCAGGCTCACCGGGGTGGTCGGGCCGAGGAAGATCGCGCCGGCGTCGTGGATCCGCTCGGCCGTCGCGACGGGGTCGGCCGTGTGCAGCTCGAGGTGCTCGGGGCCGTAGGCGTCGCTGAACGCGCAGGCGAGCTCGAGGTCGTCGACGATCACGAGCGCGGACTGCGGGCCGTCGAGCGCGATCGCCACGCGCTCCGCGTGGTGGGTGGCGGCGGCCTGCACCGCGACCTCGCGCTCGACCGCGGCGGCGAGCTCGGCGCTGTCGGTGACCAGGACCGCGGAGGCGGCCTCGTCGTGCTCGGCCTGGCTGACCAGGTCTGCGGCGACCAGGCGCGGGTCGGCGGAGTCGTCGGCGATCACGAGGATCTCGGTCGGGCCCGCCTCCGAGTCGATGCCGACCTGGCCGAGCACCTGGCGCTTCGCGGTGGTGACCCAGACGTTTCCCGGTCCGGTGATGATGCTGACGGGGTCCAGCCCGATCGAGTCGACGCCGTAGGCCAGTGCGGCGACGGCTCCGGCGCCTCCGACCGCGTAGACCTCGTCGATGCCGAGCAGCGCGGCGGCCGCGAGGATCGTGGGGTGCACGGAGCCGCCGAACGCCTTCTGAGGAGGCGAGACCAGGGCGATGGAGGCGACTCCGGCGGCCTGCGCGGGCACGGCGTTCATGACGACGCTCGACGGGTAGACCGCCTTGCCGCCCGGGACGTAGAGGCCGGCGCGGGCGACGGGCTGCCAGCGCTGGGTGACCGTGGCGCCGTCGTCGAGTTCGGTGGTGCGGGGCGGGGGGATCTGCGCGGCGCTGGCGAGGCGGACGCGCGCGATCGCCTCCTCGAGTGCGCCGCGGATGGCCGGGTCGAGGCGGTCGAGAGCCTCGGCGATCTGCTCGGCGGGCACTCGGAGGTGCGGGGGGCGCACGCCGTCCAGCCGCTCCGCCTGGTCGAGGAGCGCCTCCGCGCCGCGTTCGCGGACGTCGGCGATCAGCTCGGCGACGACGGGCCCGACGGCGGCCGACGTGCCCGGATTGCGGGGTACGAGGGCGAGGAGCTCGGCGGAGGAGGGACGACGGCCGCGGAGGTCGAGAGTCTGGATCATGGCCGCCCCAGTCTACGCGCCGCCCGCCCCCGCTCCCTCGCCGCCCGGCACTCGTCCGGTCCCCCGCCCCCGCCAGGTCCACTCCTGGTCGCGATGCGCAGCCCCGCGGCTTCTCGACGACCAGGAGGACACCGGCGGCCGCGGGCTCGCCCTCCGATCCCCCACCCGTTCGCCGCACGCAGCGAGGCGGACCGGCGATCCGCGTGCCGGCGGATCGCCGTAACCGGACGCATGCCGCTCTCACGAACCCGGCCCGCCTCCCCGCCCGACCGCGCCGAGCCGGGCAGGGACCGGCTCGCCACCGACACCGCGAACCGGCGATCCGCGTGCGAGCGGATCGCCGTAGCCGGACGCACGACGCTCTCACGAACCCGGCCCGCCTCCCCGCCCGACCGCGCCGAGCCGGGCAGGGACCGGCTCGGAATTCAATACAGACAGTTGGGCCCCAGCAGGCTCTTCAGCTCGCCGAAGAGGTCGGGGGTGATGCGCACGGGGAACGGCACCTCGAACACGCGGGCCGTGTCGCCCTTGATCAGCTTCAGCCGCACCTCGGTCTGCCCGGAGTGGCGGATGAGAACGTCGCTGAGCTGCGAGACCGTGTCGGTGGTCGCGCGCGACTCGGGCATCGAGACGGTGAGCGGGCCCGAGTCGCCGTCCTGGCTCATCTCGGGGGCGAACAGGCTGAACGCGTGCAGGTTCATCCCGTCGTCGCGCATGCTGACGCGGCCTCTGACGACGACGATGGAGTCGTTCGTGAGCGCCGGGGCGAACTCCTGGTACGCCTTCCCCATGAACATGCAGGTGATCTCGCCGCCGAAGTCCTCGACCTGGATCATCCCGTACTGGTTGCCGGAGGCCTTGGCCATGCGGTGCTGGACACTCGTCACGAGGCCCGCGACGACCACGGTCTCTCCGTCGGCGATCGTCTCCGAGATCAGCAGATCGGCGATCGTGGTGCTGTAGTGCTTGGCGAGCTCGGTCTCGAGCCCGGCGAGCGGGTGGTCGGACACGTAGAGCCCGAGCATGTCGCGCTCGAAGGCGAGCTTGTCGCGCTTGGCCCATTCCGGCCGCTCGGGGACCTGGATCGCGGCCTGCGGCTCGTCCCAGAGGCTGTCGAAGTCGAAGCCGACCTGGCCGTTCGCCTCGTTGCGCTTCTCCCCCACCGCCGCCTCGACGGCGTCCTCGTGCACCTCGACCAGCGCGCGGCGTGTCGAGCCGAGCGAGTCGAAGGCGCCGGCCTTGATCAGCGACTCGATGGTGCGCTTGTTGGTCACCTGCAGCGGCACCTTGCGGAGGAAGTCGTGGAACGTCTCGAAGCGCCCCTTCTCCTCACGGGCCGCGCGGATGCCCTCGACGACGTTCGTGCCGACGTTGCGCACGGCGCCGAGGCCGAAGCGGATGTCGGTGCCGACCGCGGTGAAGAAGCCGATCGACTCGTTCACGTCCGGGGGGAGCACCTTGATCCCCATCCGCCGGCACTCGTTGAGGTAGGCGGCCATCTTGTCCTTGGAGTCGCCGACGCTGGTGAGCAGCGCGGCCATGTACTCCGCGGGGTAGTGCGCCTTGAGGTACGCCGTCCAGTAGGAGACGACGCCGTAGGCCGCCGAGTGCGCCTTGTTGAAGGCGTAGTCGGAGAAGGGCAGCAGGATGTCCCAGAGGGTCTTGACGGCCTCCATCGAGTACCCGTTGGCGATCATGCCTCCCGAGAAGCCCTCGAACTGCTTGTCCAGCTCGGACTTCTTCTTCTTGCCCATCGCGCGCCGCAGCAGGTCGGCCTGCGCGAGGGTGAAGCCGGCGAGCTTCTGCGCGATCGACATGACCTGCTCCTGGTACACGATCAGGCCGTAGGTCCCGCCGAGCACTTCCGAGAGCGGCTCCTCGAGCTCCGGGTGGATCGGGGTGATCTGCTGCACGCCGTTCTTGCGCAGCGCGTAGTTGGTGTGGGAGTCGGCGCCCATCGGGCCCGGCCGGTAGAGCGCGAGGACCGCGGAGATGTCCTCGAAGTTGTCGGGCTTCATCAGGCGGAGCAGGCCGCGCATCGGGCCGCCGTCGAGCTGGAAGACCCCGAGCGTGTCGCCGCGGGCGAGGAGGTCGTAGGCGGCCTGATCGTCGAGCTCGAGGTCCTCGAGCACGAGGTCCTGCCCACGGTTGGCGCGGATGTTGTCGAGGGCGTCGTCGATGATCGTAAGGTTCCGGAGCCCCAGGAAGTCCATCTTGATCAGCCCGAGCGACTCGCACGCGGGGTAGTCGAACTGCGTGACGATCTGGCCGTCCTGCTCCCGCTTCATGATCGGGATGATGTCCAGGAGCGGGTCGCTGGACATGATGACGCCGGCCGCGTGCACGCCCCACTGGCGCTTGAGGTTCTCGAGACCGAGCGCGGTGTCGAAGACCAGCTTCGCCTGCGGGTCCTCGGCGATGACGTTGCGCACGTCGAGCGCTTCCTTGTAGCGCGCGTGGGCGGGGTCGTTGATGCCGCTGAGCGGGATGTCCTTGCCCATGATCGCGGGCGGCATCGCCTTCGTCAGCTTCTCGCCCATCCCGAACGGGAAGCCGAGGACGCGCGAGGCGTCCTTGAGCGCCTGCTTCGCCTTGATGGTGCCGTAGGTGACGATCTGCGCGACGCGCTCGTCGCCGTACTTCTCGGTCACGTAGCGGATGACCTCGCCGCGGCGACGGTCGTCGAAGTCGACGTCGAAGTCCGGCATGGACACGCGGTCGGGGTTGAGGAAGCGCTCGAAGATCAGGCCGTGGCGCAGAGGATCGAGATCGGTGATCTTCATCGCGTAGGCCGCCATCGAGCCGGCGCCGGAGCCGCGGCCCGGACCGACGCGGATGCCGTTGCGCTTGGACCAGTTGATGAAGTCGGCGACGACGAGGAAGTAGCCGGGGAAGCCCATCTGCAGGATGACGCGGGTCTCGTAGTCCGCCCGATCGCGCACCTCCTGGGAGACGCCGTCCGGGTAGCGCTCGCGCAGTCCGGCCTCGACCTCCTTCACGAACCAGGTGTCCTCGGTCTCGCCCTCGGGGACGGGGAAGCGGGGCATGTAGTTCGCCGACGTGTCGAACTGGACGTCGCAGCGCTCGGCGATGAGCAGCGTGTTGTCGCAGGCCTCGGGGTGGTCGCGGAAGACCTGGCGCATCTCGCGGGGCGACTTGAGGTAGAACTCGTCCGCGTCGAACTTGAAGCGCTTGGGGTCGTCGAGGGTGGTGCCGGACTGCACGCAGAGCAGTGCCGCGTGCGAGGTCGCGTCGTGCGCGTGCGTGTAGTGGAGGTCGTTGGTGGCGACCAGCGGCAGGTCCAGGTCCTTCGCGAGCCGGATGACGTCCCCGATGACGCGGCGCTCGATGTCGAGGCCGTGATCCATGATCTCGGCGAAGAAGTTCTCCTTGCCGAAGATGTCGCGGTAGTCGGCGGCCGCCTGGCGGGCCTCCTTGTACTGGCCCAGGCGCAGGCGGGTCTGGACCTCGCCGCTCGGGCAGCCCGTCGTCCCGATCAGGCCCTCGGAGTACTGCGAGAGGATCTCGCGGTCCATGCGCGGCTTGAAGTAGTACCCCTCGATCGATGCGCGCGAGGAGAGCCGGAAGAGGTTGTGCATGCCCGTCGTGGTCGAGCTGAGCAGCGTCATGTGGGTGTAGGCGCCGGAGCCGGACACGTCGTCCCCTCCGCCGTCGCCCCAGCGGATGCGGGTCTTGTCGGAGCGGTGCGTCCCCGGAGTGAGGTAGGCCTCGGTGCCGATGATCGGCTTGATCCCCGCCGCCGTCGCGGTGCGCCAGAAGTCGAAGGCGCCGAACACGTTCCCGTGGTCGGTCACGGCGATGGCCGGCATGCCCTCCTCGACCGCCGCGTCGATCAGCGGCTTCACCCGCGCTGCACCGTCGAGCATCGAGTACTCGCTGTGCACGTGGAGGTGGACGAAGGAATCGTTACTCGGCAAGGATGCGCCTCCGGCGGACTGCGGGCAGGGGAGGGATGGCCGGCGGCCCGGGAGGGCCCGTGGACACGGCGGGAAGAAGTCTAACCGCGCCGGACGCGGGTCCGGCCGGAAGAGCGCGGATCACTCCCCGCGCAGCACCTCGAGGGCGTGCGCCAGGTCGTCGGGGTAGGACGCCTCGAACTGCACCCACTCCCCCGAGCCCGGGTGGGTGAAGCCGAGCCGGACCGCATCGAGCCACTGGCGGGTGAGGCCGAGCCGCTTCGAGAGGGTCGGATCGGCGCCGTACATCGCGTCGCCGACGCACGGGTGGCGCTGCGCGGCCATGTGCACGCGGATCTGGTGCGTGCGGCCGGTCTCGAGGTGGACCTCGAGGAGGGAGGCGAACGGGAAGGCCTCGATGGTCTCGTAGTGGGTCACGGAGGGCTTGCCGTCCGCGCGGACCGCGAACTTCCAGTCCGAGGACGGGTGGCGGCCGAGCGGGGCGTCGATCGTGCCGGCGAGCGGGTCGGGGTGGCCCTGCACGACGGCGTGGTAGACCTTCTCGACCGTGCGGTCGTGGAACGCCCTCTTGAGGTGGGTGTAGGCGCGTTCGGACTTCGCGACGACCATGAGACCGCTCGTGCCGGCGTCGAGCCGGTGCACGATGCCCGCGCGTTCGGCCGCACCGGAGGTCGACACGGTGAAGCCCGCGGCGGCGAGGGCGCCGAGCACCGTCGGTCCCTCCCAGCCCACGGCGGGGTGCGCGGCCACTCCGACCGGCTTGTCGATCACCACGATGTCGTCGTCGTCGTGCACGATGCCGAGGCCGGGGACCGCCATCGGCACGATCCTCGGCTCCTCGCGCGGGCTCCACTCGACGCTCAGCCAGGTGCCGGCGTGCACGCGGTCGCTCTTGTCGAGGACGCGTCCGTCGGCGCTCACTCCGCCCGCCTCGGCGACCTCGGCTGCGAAGGTGCGCGAGAAGCCGAGCAGCTTCGCGACGGCCGCGTCCACGCGGAGGCCGTCGAGCCCGTCCGGGACCGGAAGCTCTCGGGACTGCGCCATCAGCGTCCGCCGGGGCGGTCTGCGTCGCGGGCCGCCTCCTCGACGGAGGGGGCCGCGGCGGGGGCGTCCGCGGCGGTGGCGGCGGTCGCGTCGCCCTCGGACGAGTCGTGCAGCGGCTCGTCGCGGCCCGCGCGCTCGCGGGTGCCGTCGAGGCCGACGCCCCGCACGCTCAGGAGGACGAAGATCGCCATCGCCGTGCAGATCGCGATGTCGGCGACGTTGTAGATCGCCGGGAGCAGCCACGGCGTGAAGAGGAAGTCGACGACGTGTCCGAGCCCGAAGGAGGGCTCGCGGAACAGCCGGTCGAAGAGGTTGCCGAGGGTGCCGCCGAGCAGCAGCCCGAAGAAGACGGCCCACGCGGTGGAGCGGATCCGGCGCGCGAACCAGATCACGGCGACGACGACGCACGCCGCGATGATCGAGAAGATCCACGTCGACCCGCTCGCGAGGGAGAAGGCGGCGCCCGGGTTCTTCACGTAGTGCAGGATCAGGACGTCACCGAGGACGTGGACGTCCTCGCCCAGGGTCAGGTTCGTCGTGACCAGGAGCTTCGCGGTCTGATCGATCGCGAAGACCGCGAGCGCGACGAGGCCGAGGGTGACGAGCACCCTCGGCCTGACGTCCGCTGCGGCGGGACTACGCCCCAAAGCCCGACAGCGAGGACTCCGTCGACGCCGGCTGGGTGTCGAGGTCGCGGAGCTGGCCCTCGATGTAGCTCTTCAGCTTCTGGCGGTACTCGCGCTCGAAGGTGCGGAGCTCGTCGATGCGGTGCTCGACAGTCGCGCGCTCCTCCTCGAGCTTCGCGACCTGCTGGCGCTGCTTGGCCTCGGCCTCGGCGACGATGCGGGCGGCCGTGGCACGGCCCTCGGCGACGAGCGCGTCGCGCTTCTCGGCACCCTCGCGCACGTGCTCCTCGTGGAGGCGGCGGGCGAGCTGCAGGAGTCCGCTGGAGCTCTCGGCCTCGTCGACCGGAGCCGACTGCGAGGAGCTGACGGGAGCGACGACCGGTGCGGGAGCCGGGGTGGGCTCGGGCTCGGGCTCCGGCTCGGGTGCCTCGTCGACCACCGGGGCGGGAGCAGGAGTGCTCTCGCGGGGAGCGTCGGAGACTCGGGCGTCCGAGGGGCGGCTGTCGCCGGAGGAGAGGCGCTGACGCAGCTCCTCGTTCTCCTGGTTCAGGCGGCGGAGCTCCACGACGACCTCGTCGAGGAAGTCGTCGACCTCGTCCTGGTCGTATCCCTCGCGGAACTTGGTCGGCTGGAACCGCTTGTTGACAACGTCTTCGGGAGTGAGCGCCATGGCTTTCCACCTTCGATTTCAAGTAGGTACACGTTTAACAACGCGCGACTAAAGCTAGCAACTTCAGGCGCACGGCGCAGTGCTGACACCGCGGGGAACGTCCGGACGTGCCAACGATACAGGGACGGTCAGGCGCGCTGCAGCCACGTGGCGATGTACATGCCCACGATGACGCAGAGCATGGTGAGGCTCCAGCCGAAATCGAGCGCGATCGGGCCGATCGAGACCGGCTTGATCAGCCGTCGGAAGAAGCCGATCGGCGGGTCCGTGACGGTGTAGACGCCCTCCGCGGCGACGAGGCCGGCGCCGCGGGGGCGCCAGTCGCGTCGGATCACGCGGACGAGGTCGAGCACGAACCGCGCCCACATCGCGAAGAAGTAGAGCAGCAGCACGAAGTACAGGACGCTCCCGAGGAGCGAGACGACGGAGGTCACCGGGGGCCAGGGCTCCCCGGGATCAGGACTTCGCGAAGAACGACGCGTCGGCGTCGCTCTCGGCGGAGGCGGAGTCGCCGGCGACGGTGATGTGCGACGGCGAGAGCAGGAAGACCTTGCTCGTCACGCGCTCGATGCGGCCGTAAAGACCCTGCGAGAGTCCGCTCGCGAAGTCGATGAGGCGGCGGGCGTCCGCATCGCTCATCTGCGAGAGGTTGATGATCACGGGGATGCCGTCGCGGAAGTTCTCCGCGATGACCTGCGCGTCGCGGTACTGCTTCGGGTGGACGGTGAGGATCTCGTTCATCTCGGCGGGTGCCGTCGCCTTCGGGGTCTGGGGGGTGGGCTTGCGGAGCGGGGTGACCGTCGCGCGGGGCTGCTGCACCGGCTCGACGGGAGGGACGGGCTGCACCGGGGAGACCGGTGCGCGGTGGGCCGTCGCCGGGGCCGCCTCGACGGGCTCTGCGCGCTCGTACTCGACCTCTTCGTCGGCGAGTCCGAGGTAGACCATCGTCTTCTTCAGCGGGTTGGCCATGGGGTGTCCTCCGTGTCGTGTGTGCTCCCACAGGTGGGTCACCACGAGGTTAGGTGCGGGCGGGGCGTTCTCCGGTGATTGCCGACCCGATTCGCAGGTGTGTCGCACCCTCCGCGATCGCCTCGGCGAAGTCGTTCGACATGCCCGCCGAGATCGCCGTGGCGGAGGGCTCGACGGCGCGCACCAGGTCGGAGATCGACCGGAGCCGGGCGAACGCCGGACGGGGCTCCTCGTCCAGCGGGGCGACCGCCATCACGCCGCGCAGCGTCAGGCCGGGCGCTCCGGCGAGGGCCTCGGCGAGGGGCTCGACGTCGGCGGGCGACGCTCCCCCGCGCTCGGGGTCCTCCGTGAGGTTGACCTGCAGGAACACGTCGAGCGGCTCCTCCCCCGCCTCCAGCAGTGGGACGAGCGCGAGCCTGTCGACGGAGTGGATCGCGTCGGCGTAGCGGCGCACCTGGCGCGCCTTCTTGCTCTGGAGCTGCCCGATGAAGTGCCAGCGCGCAGCCGTCCCGGCCAGCTCGGCCGACTTCTCCTGCGCCTCCTGGTGCCGGTTCTCGCCGAAGTCGACGACGCCCAGCTCGAGGAGGTCGCGGAGCAGTGACAGGGGGTGGAACTTGGTCACCACGATCGTCGTGACCGAGGACGTCTCGCGACCGGCCGAGCGGGTCGCGTCGGCGACCCGCTCGGAGACCTCGGCCCAGCGCTCGGCCAGCTCCGGATCCGGCACGACTACTTGAGGAAGTCGGGGATGTCCAGGTCGCTGTCGTCGTCGTCGAACGACGGGTCGGCGACAGGGGCCGGGGCGGCGACGGGGGTGCTCGACCAGATCGAGCCGGCCGCGGGGGCGGCGGCGGGAGCCGGGACGGGCTCGGCGGCCGACTCGCTCGCCGAGCTCTGCTGCTGGCGCGGCTGCGCGATCGCGGCCTGAGCCGTCCCGCCCGGCTCTCCGCCGTCGAAGCCCGCGGCGATGACGGTGACGCGCACCTCGTCGCCGAGCGTGTCGTCGATCACGGCACCGAAGATGATGTTCGCCTCGGCGTGCACCGCCTCCTGGACGAGGCGCGCCGCGTCGTTGATCTCGAAGATGCCCAGGTTCGAGCCGCCCTGGATCGAGAGGAGCACGCCGTGCGCGCCGTCGATGCTGGCCTCGAGCAGCGGCGAGGCGACCGCCAGCTCGGCCGCCTTGATCGCGCGGTCGGCGCCGCGCGACGAGCCGATGCCCATCAGCGCCGAGCCCGCGCCCTGCATGACCGACTTCACATCGGCGAAGTCGAGGTTGATCAGGCCGGGGGTGGTGATCAGGTCGGTGATGCCCTGGACGCCGGCGAGGAGCACCTGGTCGGCGGTCGCGAAGGCCTCGAGCATCGAGATGCCGCGGTCGCTGATCTCGAGCAGGCGGTCGTTCGGGACGACGATGAGGGTGTCGACCTCGTTCTTCAGCGTCGCGACGCCGGCCTCGGCCTGCGTCTGGCGACGGCGTCCCTCGAATCCGAAGGGCTTGGTCACGACACCGATGGTGAGGGCGCCGATCGACTTGGCGATGCGCGCGACGACGGGCGCGCCACCGGTGCCGGTGCCGCCGCCCTCGCCCGCGGTGACGAAGACCATGTCCGCCCCCGCGAGGACCTCCTCGATCTCCTCGGCGTGGTCCTCGGCGGCGCGGCGGCCGACCTCGGGGTCGGCGCCGGCGCCGAGTCCGCGGGTCAGCTCGCGGCCCACGTCGAGCTTGACGTCGGCGTCGCTGAGCAGGAGCGCCTGGGCGTCCGTGTTGATCGCGATGAATTCGACACCGCGCAGGCCGAGCTCGATCATGCGGTTGACGGCGTTGACGCCGCCACCGCCGATGCCGACGACCTTGATCACGGCGAGGTAGTTCTGGTTTGAAGTCACGTCTCCGGCCTCCGGGCTGAACTCTAAACCTGTAGTTGAGGCTTAAAGTTATGCTGAGTATGCATTTGGGGTTCGGCTCCGACGGTAGGCGGAGTCGGGTCGCGCTCCCAGCAGACACGCCCGCAACGCTCGAAAGAACGCGCGGATCCGCCGCCGGTCACGGACGGGGCGCCACGACGGCGGCCTGGGGCGAGGACACGTCGTAGGTGCCGACGACGGCAGGATCGGTCGCGGCCATCAGCTTCTCGAGCACGGCGGACTTGAGCGCCGACTCGTCCGACCCGCCCCAGACGACGGTCGTGCCGTTCTGCAGGGTGAGCGAGACGTCGTCGCCGGTCGTGGCCGTGGCGGCCGTCACCTGCGGAGCGAGCGACGCGGGCAGGGAGCGCAGCACCCGCGCGGTCGCGCGGAAGCCGGCTCCGGAGGCGTCGCCGGACGCCGTGGTGAGGACCGGGTAGCCGGGCTGCGCCGAGTCCGCCGTCTCGATGACGACTCCGGCCGCGTCCACGAGCTCGAAGCGGCCCCCCGTCGAGATCACGCCGAGGGGCGTGCGCTCGACGATCGACACCACGAGGGTGCTCGGCGGGCGGGTCTGCACCGAGTAGCTCTGGATGAGCGGGGACCCGCCCAGCACGCGGCCGACCTCGTCCCGGTCCACGAGGGTGAGCGGGACGCCGAGCTGGTCGTCGAGCTCGCTCTGCAGGGCGGCGGCGTCGACGCGCTGAGTGCCCGAGATCTCGATCGTGCGCACGGCCATGAGCGGCGAGAAGGCCGCGACGCCGACGAGCAGGGCGAGGGCGACGAGCGACCCGGCCACGACCAGTGCGATCAGGCGGCGCCGACGCGCGCGCTTCGTGAAGCGGCGGACCTCCCCCCGCTCGTAGCGCCTCCGCTCGCGGGCGGCCCGGGAGACGGCCCGGTTCTCGGCTCCGGGCAGGCGCAGGCCCGAGAGGGTGCGGCGGACGGCGCCCGCGCGCGACGGAGTGCGCTCGGCCGGCTCGGGCTGCACGCGGATCGCGGAGACGATCCGGATCGGCTCGGTGTCCGGCTCCGGCTCGCCGCTGCCCGTCGGGACGCTCCGGCCGGGTGCCGGAGGGCGTCCGCCGTCGGGCCGCTTCACGGCCGCTCCCCCGCTGCGGGCGCGAGGACCGCGGTCATCGTGCGACCGACGCGGCCTCGCTCGCACCGAGCGACTCGAGCACCTGCGGGATGATCCGGTACACGTCACCGCAGCCGAGGGTGATGACGAAGTCGCCCTCGCGCGCGATGCTGGCCGTGAGGCGGGCCGCCTCCGCCCAGTCCGGGACGAACGAGACGTGCGACGGGTCGGCGAACTTCTCGCTGACCAGCGCTCCGGTCACTCCGGGCTCCGGATCCTCGCGCGCCCCGTAGACGTCGAGGACGACCGTCTCGTCGGCGTAGCGCTCGAGCGTCTCGGCGAACTCGCGGGCGAAGAGGCGGGTGCGGCTGTAGAGGTGCGGCTGGTGCACGGCGATGATGCGGCCCTCGCCGACCACCGTGCGCGCAGCGGAGAGGGCGGCGGCCACCTCGGTGGGGTGGTGGGCGTAGTCGTCGTAGACGCTGACGCCGCGGACCGCTCCGTGCAGCTCGAAGCGGCGCTCCGTGCCTCCGAACGCCGACACGGCCTCGAGCGAGGCGGCCGGATCGAAGCCCAGGCCCACCAGCACCGCGAACGCGCCGGCCGCGTTGATCGCGTTGTGCCGGCCGGGGATGCGGAGGCGGGCCGAGTAGCGCCTGCCCTCGTACTCGACCGAGAAGCCGACGGGGCCGACGAGGTCGAGGTCGACGACGCGGACGTCCGCTCCCTCGGCCTCGCCGAAGGTCAGCACCCGGCCGCCGTCCAGCCGCTCGGTGACGCGGACCGCGCCGGGGTCGTCCGAGGAGATGACGACGAGCTCGCTCGCGGAGGAGGCGAAAGTGACGAAGGCGTCCTCGAACGCCTCCAGCGATCCGTAGTGGTCGAGGTGGTCCGGGTCGACGTTGGTGATGAGGGCGACCGAGGTGTCGTAGAGCAGGAAGCTGCCGTCGGACTCGTCGGCCTCGACGACGAAGACCTCGCCGGAGCCGGCGGCGGACGAGGTGCCGAGGCTCTCGATGATGCCGCCGTTGACGAAGCTGGGGTCGGCGTCGACGCCGAGCAGGCCGGTGACGATCATGCCGGTCGACGTGGTCTTGCCGTGCGCTCCGGCCACCGCGACCAGGCGCTTGCCGCGCACCAGCCAGGCGAGGGCCTGCGAGCGGTGCAGCACGGGCAGACCGCGCTCCTTCGCCAGCAGGTACTCCGGGTTGTCGGGCCACAGGGCGGAAGTGACGACGACCGCCTCGGCGTCCCCGAGGTTCGCCGCGTCGTGCCCGATGGCGACCGGGACGCCGAGCTCCCGCAGCTGCTCGACGGGGTGGGACTCGCGGACGTCGGACCCGGTGACGCGGTGCCCGGCGTGGTGGAACAGCCGCGCGATCCCGCTCATCCCGGAGCCGCCGATGCCGATGAAGTGGACCGAGCCGAGCTCGTCGGGGACGGTGATGCCGAGGTCGGGCTTGATCACGGGGCTCTCGCTTTCGGGTGGGTCGCGGCGGGCGGGAGGGGCCTCCCGCGGTGCGCCGGATCAGTGTAGACGGTGGGCGGGAGTGCTCTCCCGAGCCGCGCGGAGCGGGCTCAGTGCGGAGCGGAGAGGCTCGACTCGATCAGGTCGACGAGCCGTCCGGAGCCGTCGCGGACGCCGACGCGGGCGGCCCGGCGCGCCATCTCGTCGCGACGGGCGGTGTCGCCCAGGAGCGGTACGAGCTCCCGCTGGACCCACCCGGGCAGGAAGGCGGCGTCCTCGACGAGGACCGCTCCCCCGGCGTCGACGACGCCGCGCGCGTTGACGCGCTGCTCGCCGTTGCCGACCGGGTACGGGACGTAGACCGCGGGCAGGCCGAGGGCCGTCAGCTCACTGACGGTCGCCGCCCCCGCGCGGGAGACGGCCACGTCCGCGGCGGACAGCGCGAGGTCCATCCGGTCGCAGTAGGCGAGGAGGTGGTAGCCGGCCACGCCCGGGTCCGTGATCTCGGCGCGGTCGCCCGTGATGTGGAGGACCTGGAAGCCGGTGGCGACGAGATCCCGGGCGGCGGCGTGCACCGTCGCGTTGATCCGCCGAGCGCCGAGCGAGCCGCCGGTGACCAGGAGGGTCTGCCGGGACGGGTCGAGGCCCAGCGCCGCCATCGCCTCGTCGCGGCGCGCGGCCCGGTCGAGCTCGGCGATCTCGCGGCGCAGCGGCATGCCGACGACCCGCGCGTGCGGCAGGGGCGTGCCCTCGAAGGCCACGCCGACGGAGCGGGTCGCGCGGGCGCCGAGGCGGTTCGCGAGCCCGGGACGCGCGTTGGCCTCGTGGACGGTGAAGGGGACGCCGGCGCGGCGGGCCGCCAGGTAGGCGGGTGCAGCGGCGTAGCCGCCGAAGCCGACCACCGCGTCGATCCGCCGGTCCCGGATCGTCCGGACGATGCCCGCGATGGTCGCGCGGAGGGCTCCGGGGAACCGCAGCGCCGCCGCGTCCGGGCGCCGCGGGAACGGCAGCTTCGGGATCACCGAGAGCTCGTAGCCGCGGAGGGGGACAAGGCGGGCCTCGAGCCCCTCCGCGGTGCCGAGGACGAGCACGTCGTCGTCCGGGTTCCGCCTGCGGATCTCGTCGGCCGTCGCGAGCAGCGGATTGACGTGGCCGGCGGTGCCGCCGCCGGCGAGGAGGTAGCGGGTCACTCCGCCGCCGCCTTCCGGCGGCGCAGCACGCCCGCGCCGGGCAGGGGCGCGGTCTGGGTGCGGGCGAAGGAGAGGACGACGCCGATGGCGAGGAGGGAGCTGAGCAGGGCGGTGCCTCCGGAGGAGATCAGGGGCAGCGGGACCCCCAGCACCGGGAGCACCCCCAGGACCACGCCGATGTTGACGAACGCCTGGCCGATCAGCCAGACCATGATCGCGCCGGTGCTGATCCGCACGAACGGATCGGAGGACGCGTGGATGACGCGGAAGAAGGCGACCGCGAGGACCACGAACAGCGCCAGGACGACGATCGCTCCGATCAGCCCGAGCTCCTCGCCGATGATGGCGAAGATGTAGTCGTTGTCCGCGGCGGGCAGCCAGGACCACTTGGCCTTGGAGTTGCCGAGACCCACGCCGAAGATCCCGCCGGAGGCCATCGCCCAGGTGCCGTGCACCGGCTGCCAGCACGAGTTCTGGTACTCCTCGACGTTGGAGCAGTCGCCGAGGAAGGACATGATCCGGGTGAGGCGGTTGTCGCTGGAGACGGCGAACAGCACCGCTCCGATCGCGCCGACCACCACGATCGGCACGAGGACCTTCATCTGGACGTTCGCGTAGAAGAGGGCGGCGAGGACGATGCCCGCCATGATCACGACCGTGCCCAGGTCGCCGCCGATGAGGACCAGTCCGATCGCGGCGCCGCCGACGATCAGGACGGGCATGAGCGCGTCCTTCCAGTCCTTCGGCGACCGGTAGCGGCGGGCGAGCAGGAGCCCCAGCCAGAGGGCGAGGGCGAGCTTGATGATCTCGGAGGGCTGCATGCTGAAGGCGCCGAGGCGGATCCAGTTGCGGTTCCCGCCGACGGAGTCGCCGAGCGGCGTGAAGAGCACGAGGCACTGGAGGACGCAGCCGGCGATGAGCAGGATCGGCGTCACGCGCTTCCACACGCCGAGGGGCAGCCGCGAGACCACCAGCATCATCGGGATCCCGAGGAGGGCGAACCCGCCCTGGCGCAGGAAGCCGCCGAAGGAGTCGTCGCTCGACACGTAGGAGGTGACCGAGGAGGAGGAGAGCACCATGGTCAGCCCGAACAGCACCAGGAAGAGCGTGGTGCCGAAGAGGAGGTAGAAGTTCGGCGAGTGGGAGGCGAAGACCTTCGACAGGACGATCCGCGCGGAGCGGGCCCCGCTCCGGTCCTTCCCGCGCGGCTCAGTGCGCGAACGGCCCGCGGGGCGGCTCGTCGTCGGAGCGGTCATCGGCTCCCCCTCCCAGGTGTGTCGCCACGGCGGCCGCGAAGGAGCGGCCCCGAGCCGCGTAGTCGAGGAACTGGTCCATCGAGGCCGCGGCGGGTGCGAGCAGGACGACGTCCCCCGAGCGGGCGAGCGTCGCGGCGGCCTCGACGGCCGCCTGCATCACCGCACCAGTGTCGTCCGGCACCACCTCGCTCACGGGGAGGGCGGGCGCGTGTCGTCGGAATGCCCCGAGCAGCGCCGAGCGGTCGGCGCCGATCACCACGGCGCCCCGCAGGCGGCCGACGTGCGCGGCCACGAGGGCGTCCACGTCGACTCCCTTGAGCAGCCCGCCGACGACCCAGACGACCGACGGGTACGCGCGCAGCGAGGCGTCGGCGGCGTGCGGGTTCGTGGCCTTGGAGTCGTTCACCCAGGTCACCCCGTCGTGCTCGGCGACCACCTGGATGCGGTGGGCGTCGAGCTCGAACGCCGCCAGCGCGGTGCGGACGGCCGCGACCTCGATCCCGCACGCTCGGGAGAGCGCCGCCGCGGCGAGCACGTTCTGGACGATGTGCGGAGCGGCGAGGTGGCGCGCGGCGAGCTCGTCCACGGTGGTGATCTCGAGGGCGCTGGTGCGGCGGTCCTCGAGGAAGGCGCGGTCGCAGAGGATGCCGTCGACGATCCCGAAGTCGCTCGGGCCGGGGACGCCGAGGCCGAACCCGATCGCGCGGGCGCCCTCCACCACCTCGGCGTCGAGCACCATCTGCTCGGTCGCCGCGTCGGCGCGGTTGTACACGCAGGCGACGCGGGTGCCGGCGTAGACCTTGCCCTTGGCCGCACGGTAGGCGTCGAACGAGCCGTGCCAGTCGAGGTGATCGTCGGCGATGTTGAGGCACGCGCTCGCGATCGGCTCGATCGCGCCCAGGTAGTGCAGCTGGTAGCTCGAGAGCTCCACGACCAGGACGTCGAAGCCCTGCGGGTCGCGGACCGCGTCGAGCACGGGAACACCGATGTTGCCGCAGGGGGCGGCGCGGAGACCGCCTGCCACGAGCATCGTCGCCGTGAGCTGGACGGTCGTGGTCTTCCCGTTGGTGCCGGTGACGGCCACCCAGTCGGCCGGAGTGCCGTCGGCGCGCACGACCTTGTCGCGGACACGCCAGGCGAGCTCGACGTCGCCCCACACGGGGATACCGGACTCCGCCGCCCACACGAGGATCGGGTGCGTCGGCCGGAAGCCGGGCGACACCACGACCAGCTCCGGAGTGAACGCGCGCAGCTCCTCCGGAGCGGAGTCGAGGCGGTCGGCCCGGTGCAGGCGGGCGCCGATCACCTCGAGCAGGCGCTCGCGCTCCTCGTCGGCGCGGTCGGCGAGGACCAGCACCTCGGAGCCGAGCTCGGTCAGCGTGTCGGCCACCGAGAACCCGGTGACGCCCAGGCCCAGCACGGCGACGCGCAGGCCCCGCCAGTCCGAGTGCCAGCTGCGGAGGGAGTCGGGACGGGCGGGATCGGTCATGCCAGCGACAGCCATTCCAGGTAGAAGAGCCCGACGCCGGCGGCGACGAAGATGCCGGCGATGATCCAGAACCTGACCACGACGGTGATCTCGGCCCAGCCCTTGAGCTCGAAGTGGTGGTGGAGCGGGCTCATCAGGAAGATGCGCTTGCCCCGGGTCAGCTTGAAGTAGATCCGCTGGAGGATGACCGAGCCGGTCACGATGACGAACAGGCCGCCGATGAGGATGACGAGCAGCTCGGTGCGGGTGAGGATCGCCAGGGCCGCGAGCGCGCCGCCGAGGCCGAGCGAACCGGTGTCGCCCATGAAGATCTGCGCCGGCGAGGTGTTCCACCAGAGGAAGCCCACGAGGGCGCCGGAGACGGCGGCCGCGATGATCGCCAGGTCGAACGGGTCGCTCACCTGGTAGCACTTGTCGACGACCTCGGGGTTGAGGTGCTGGTCGAAGCACCACTGGTTCGACTGCCAGAACCCGATGATGACGTAGGAGCCGATCGCGAGGATCGAGGACCCGGTCGCGAGCCCGTCGAGCCCGTCCGCGACGTTCACGCCGTTCGACGTGCTGGTGACGATGACGCAGATCCACAGCACGAACAGGCCGATGCCGATCCAGCCGAGGGAGGCGAAGTCGAACGGCAGGTCGCGGATGAACGAGATCGAGGTCGAGGCGGGGGTGAGCCCGTTGGAGTCGCGGACCATGATCGCGATCACGGCGAAGGCCGCGGCGACGATGACCTGCCCGGCGATCTTCGCCCAGCCGCCGAGGCCGAGGCTGCGCTGGTTGCGGGTCTTCAGGAAGTCGTCGACGAAGCCGACGAGTCCGAGCCCGACCATCATGAAGAGCACCAGCAGGGCCGAGGGCGCGATCGCCCGGTTGCCGAACAGCATCCCGAGGAAGTAGCCGACCACGGTGCCGATGATGATGACGATGCCGCCCATCGTCGCCGTGCCGTGTTTGACGTGGTGCGACTTCGGTCCGTCCTCGCGGATGAACTGGCCCCACTGCAGGCGGTGGAAGAGGCGGATGAACAGGGGCGTCATCAGGAGCGTGAAGGCTCCGGAGAACGCGCCGGACAGGAGGAGTGCCCTCATCGGTGACGCTCCCCGAGACGGTCGGCGAGGAAGCGCAGCCCCGCGGAGTTGGACGACTTGACCAGCACGGTGTCGCCGGGTCGGACGTAGTCCTCGAGGAGGTCGAACGCCTCGTCAGAGGTCTCCGCGAAGACGGACTCGCCGCTCCAGGACCCCTCGCGCTCGGCCGCGACGTGGATCCGGCGGGCGCCTCGGCCCACCACCACGATCTGGGAGATGTTGAGACGGACCGCCAGCAGGCCCACGCGCTCGTGCTCCTCGTCGGCCCACTCCCCGAGCTCGCTCATCTCGCCCAGGACGGCGACGGTGCGCCCCCCGGGCTTCGCGATCTGGGCGAGGGTGCGCAGGGCGGCCGCGGTGGAGTCGGGGCTCGCGTTGTACGCGTCGTTGATGACGCGGACGTCCTCGCCGCCCAGGACCTCCATGCGGCCGCGCTCGGCGAGGGTGACGGTCGCGAGCGCCTCGACGATCGCGGGCAGCGCCACTCCGACCGAGAGCGCGGCGGCGGTCGCCGCGAGGGCGTTCATCACGTGGTGCTCGCCGAGGACGCGCAGCAGGAGCTCGGCGCGAGCGGCCTCGCGGCCCTCCCCCGCCGAGACCTCGATCGCGAAGCGGGTGCCGTCGGCGGTCGCGTCGATGTCGACGGCGCGGACGTCCGCGCTCTCGCCGCGGCCGAACCAGAGGACCCGGGCGGCGGTGCGGCCCGCCATCGTGGCGACCCGGCCGTCGTCGGCGTTCAGCACGGCGACGTCGTCGGCGGTGAGGTCGGCGACCATCTCGGTCTTGGCCTCGAGCGTGCGCTCGATCCCGCCGAACTCGCCGGCGTGCGCGAGGCCCACGGCGAGGACGACGCCGACGTCGGGCCTGGCCATCCGGACGAGGCGGCGGATCTCGCCGACCGCGCTCGCGCCCATCTCGGCGACGAGGAAGCGCGTCGACGCGGACACCTGGAGCATCGTGATCGGTGCGCCGACCTCGTTGTTGAAGGAGCCGCGCGGCGCGACCGTCTCGCCGACCCGCTCGAGGACGGTGCGGAGGAGGTTCTTGGTCGTCGTCTTGCCGTTCGATCCGGTGACGCCGATGACGGTGAGCCCGCCCTTCGCGCGGACGCGGCGGACGACCTCGGTCGCCAGCGCGCCGAGCGCCTCGACGGAGTCGTCGACGAGGACCTGCGGCACGTCGAGGTCGAGCGGGCGCTCCACGATGAGGAGTGCGGCGCCGCGCTCGAGGGCGGCGGGCGCGAAGAGGTGGCCGTCGGTGTGCTCGCCGCGCTTGGCGACGAAGATCCCGCCGGGCGCGATCTCGCGGGAGTCGGTCTCGGTCGCGCCGTCTATCACGGTGGCGGCCGTGGCGGACGAGCCGGCCAGGTGGAGGCGCCCGGAGACGGCCTCGGCGATCTCGGTGAGGGTGAGGGCGATCATCTACAGCCAGCCCGCCTCGCGCAGCGCGTGACGGACGTCGTCTCTGGCCGAATACGGCATGTGCACTCCTGCGATCTCCTGGTGGTCCTCGTGGCCGGGCCCGGCGTAGAGGATCGAGTCCCCTTCGCGCGCGAGGGCGACGGCGGCGCGCACGGCGGCGCGCGGGTCTGCGATCTCGTGGATCTCCCGGTCGGGCACGGCGGCCCGGGCGCCCCGGAGGAGTGCGGCGCGGATGGCGGCCGGATCCTCCCAGCGCGGGTGGAAGTCGGTGACGACCACGACGTCGGCCAGACGGGCCGCGATGGCGCCCATCTCGCTCCGCTTGGTCGTGTCGCGGTCGCCGTCCGCCCCGAACACCATGAACAGGCGGCCGGGGGTGATGGTCCGCAGCGCCTCGAGCGCGTTCTGGAACGCGTCCGGGGTGTGGCCGTAGTCGACGTAGACGCGCGGTCCGCGCTCCCCCGAGACGAGCTCGGCGCGGCCCGGGATGTAGACGTCGAGACGGCTGTCCTCGAGCGCGTGCGCGACGGCGTCCAGGTCGAAGCCGGACTCGACCAGCATCACGATCGCCAGCGCGGCGTTGGACGCCATGTACCAGCCGATCAGCGAGACGGTGACGACGACGGAGCGGTTCTCGGGCCCCTCCAGGCGGAAGGTGGTGCTGTCGGGCGTCGCCTCCAGCACCGTCATCGACCAGTCGGCCCGCGTCGTCGGGGCGACTCCGACGACCGGCGAGCCCGCGAGCGTCGCGACGGGGATGCGGCTGCGCTCGGCGAGCTCGCGCCCCCAGGCGCTGTCGACCGTGACGACGCCGCGGCGTGCGCGCTCCGGCTCGAAGAGGTCCGCCTTGGCCTCGAAGTACTCGCGCAGATCGGAGTAGTCGTCGAGGTGGTCGTGGCTGAGGTTGGTGAAGCCGACGACGTCGAAGACGAGGCCGTCGATCCGGTGCCGCGTGAGCGCCTGCGCCGAGACCTCGATCGAGACCGCGCGGACGGCGGACTCTCGCATCCGCGCGAGAAGGCCGTGCAGCTCGCTCGCCTCGGGAGTGGTCAGCGAGCTCACCACCGCGACGTCGCCGATCCGGCGCTCGGCGGTGGAGCTGAGACCCGAGACGACTCCGAGCCGGCGCAGCAGCGCGTCGAGGATGTAGACGACGCTCGTCTTGCCGTTGGTCCCCGTCACGCCGAAGAGCGTCGGGACGTCCTCCCGGGTGCGGTGGATCCACGCGGCGACGTCGCCGAGGGCGGCCCGCGGGTCGGGGGTCACCAGCACGGGCAGGCCGCTGTCGGCGGCGAGCTCGGCTCCGGCGGGGTCGGTCAGCACGGCGACGGCACCGGACGCCGCGGCCGCGGACGCGAAGGCCGCGCCATGGGCACGACGTCCTGCGACACCGACGTAGAGATCTCCGGACTCGACCTGGTTCGAGTCCAGCGTGACTCCGCTCACCTCGACGCCCTCGAGGCCGCGGACCGGGCCGAGGGAGAACTCGGCCACGAGCTGCGAGAGGCTCCGCGGCACGGGGTGCTCGGGGCGGAGGGAGGACTGCGGGCGAGGGTCGTGCACTGCCCGCTCTTTCTCTCGTTCTGGTGCGTGGATCGCGGTCCCGGCGGGGCTCACCACGTCGTGGGGTACTCGACGGGCGGGACCGTGGACGGCTCCACCCGGTTGGTCTTGAGCACCTGGGTCATGACCTGCTGGAAGACGGGAGCCGTCGCCTGGGACGTGTTCATCTTAACCGGATCGGCGATGGTGACCGTCACGACGTACTCCGGGTCCTCCGCCGGCGCGAGCCCGGCGAGCGAGACGGTGTAGCTCTTCGAGTAGCCGCCCTTGCCGTCGGGCTGCTGCGCGGTTCCGGTCTTGGTGGCGATGTTGTAGCCGTCGACATGGATGTCGTTCGCCAGCCAGCCCTCGTTGTAGTGGGTCTGGAGCATGTCGACGACCTGCTTCGCGGCCGAGCTCGACACCACCTGGGTCCCCGTCGCGTCGGGCACGTCCACGACGGAGCCGTCGGCCGTGGTGCAGCCGTCGATCAGCTGCGACGGGAGCCGCACTCCGCCGTTGCCGAGCGTCTGGTAGATGCTCGCGACCTGCACCGCGGTCGCCGAGACGCCCTGGCCGAACATGGTCGTGTAGTTCGTCTGATTGTCCCAGTCCTGGTAGTCGGCGAGCAGGCCGCCCTCCTCGCCGGGGAAGCCGCTCGTGGTGGGCGTGCCGAGCCCGAACTTCTGCAGGTAGTCGTAGCGGGTCTGGGCAGACAGGCGGGAGCCGAGCATCGAGATGCCGACGTTCGACGAGTCCTTGAGGATGCCGGTCAGCGTGTAGTTCGTCGGGGTGTGCGCGAAGTCGTCGCTGAACGAGGCGCCGTCCTTCTCGAACGAGTCCGGGACGACGACCTGGGTCGTCGGCCCCGCTTGGCCCTGGTCGATCAGCATCGCGGCCGTCATCGGCTTGAAGGTCGAGCCCGGCTCGAACGGCGCGCGGAAGGCGCGCGAGCTGCGGTCGGCGGAGGCGCTCGCCTCGACGTTGTTGGGGTCGACGGTCGGCGTCTCGGCTACGGCGAGCAGCTTGCCGGTCTTGACCTCCTGCACCACGACGATCCCGTAGCTGCCGCCGACCTCGGCGACGCGCTGCGAGAGGACCTGCTGGGAGTAGTACTGGAGGTCGGAGTCGATGGTGAGCTTCAGCGTCCCGCCGTCGACGGCCGGGGTCTCCGAGACGGTGCTGCCCGGGATCCGGACGTAGTCGGCGCTGCGCTCGTAGCTCTCGGACCCGTTCTGCCCCGCGAGGCAGGTGTTCTCCGCGTACTCCATGCCCTCCTGGGCCGCTCCGTCCGCGCCGACGTAGCCGACGAGGTTGCCGCCCACCGCGCCGTTGGGGTAGCTGCGGCCCTGCTGGGTCTCGAAGTAGGTCCACGGGATGTCGAGCGCGACGAGCTTCTGGTAGGCCTCGAGGTCCAGTCCCTCCGCGAGGATCAGGTAGTTGGCCTTCGCGTCCTTCGCGAGCGCGGCGTCCACCGCCCCGGTGATCTGCTCGACCGACTGCCCGGTGATCGCGCCGATCTCGGACGCGGCCTGCTGCACGCTGACCATGACCTTCTGGTCCTCGCCCAGCTCGCGCGGGAACTCGGCCACGTTCTTCGGCGAGGTCGTCAGCCGGTAGCGCGTGGTGGTGTCGGCGAGCACCGTCCCGGACCGGTCCACGATGGGGCCGCGCTGGCCGTAGGTGACGACGCTGTTCGACTGGTTCTGGGCGGCCGCATCGGTGAGCTCGTTCGCCCGCACGATCTGGATGTCCACCAGCTTGCCGATGAAGAGTCCGACGACGGCGACGATGATCACGAACGTGACGGCTGTGCGGCGTCTGCTCGAGCGGTGGTGTCTCACTGCGGCGGTGTCCTTCTTGCTCCGGGCGGGCGGGCCGCCGTTCGTCGGGTCCGGATGGTCGTCGTGCGCCTCGCGGGGCGGGTGCCCGCGGGGAGGCGGACCGCGACGCCGTGCGTCAGTGCGTGATGGGCGCCGGCAGCTCGCCCTGCAACGGTACGGCCGCGCCGTCGACAGCCGGGGAGGACGCGCTCGCGCCGGGCTGGAGAGCCGGGACGAGGGCGTTGGGCACGAGCGGCGCGGAGGCGGTGCCCGCGACCTCGCTCGACGCGGCGGAGGAGGGGTCGCCCAGCACGGCGCCGTCCGACAGCCGGAGGTAGACCGGCGCGGTGTTGGCGACCATGCCCAGGCCCTGCGCGGCGGTGGCGAGGTTCTGCGGCGAGCTCAGCGTGTCGACGGCGTCCTGCTTCTCCGCGTTGCTGCGGGTGAGCGACTTCTGCTCGGTCTGCAGCGCCGAGATCTGGTAGGCCCCCTGCGAGAGGCCGACGCTCACGAGGAGCTGGACGACGATGATCGCGAAGAGGCCGGCGACCGCGACGATCCCGTAGACGAGCTTCGGGCGCGACTGCGCCTGGCCGGCCGGGACGGCCTCGATGCGGGGGCGGGGCGCCTCCTCCTCGGGGCGTGCCCGGCGGGCGGTGTCGATGACGGCGGGGTCGATGACGGCGGTGGCGCTCATGCGGTGCTCCTGATCCTCTCGGCCGCGCGCAGACGCACGGGTGTCGCTCGGGGGTTGCGGGCCTTCTCGTCGTCGGAGGCGAGCTCGGCTCCGCGGATGACGAGTCGGAACTCGGGTCGGTGCTCCGGCAGCTCCATCGGGAGGCCGGCCGGGGCGGTGGAGGAGGACGCGGCCTGGAGCGCGCGCTTGACGATCCGGTCCTCGAGCGACTGGTACGCCTCGACGACGATGCGCCCGCCCTCGTTGATCCGGCCCAGGGCGGCGGGGATGGCCCGCTCGAGGACGGAGAGCTCCTGGTTGACCTCGATCCGCAGCGCCTGGAAGACGCGCTTGGCGGGGTGGCCGTTCCGCTGGATCGCGACCGGGGTCGCCGCCTGGATGATCTCGACGAGACGACCGGACCGCTCCAGCGGCGCCTCGCGGCGGGCCTCCACGATCTTCTTGGCGTAGCGAGCGGCGAGACGCTCCTCGCCGTACTCGTGGAAGATGCGGCGCAGCGCGGTCTCGTCGTAGTCGGCGAGGATGCTCGCCGCCGTGAGCGGGGCGGTCGAGTCCATCCGCATGTCCAGCGGCGCGTCCTTGGAGTAGGAGAAGCCGCGCTCGGTCTCGTCGAGCTGGAGCGAGGAGACGCCGAGGTCGAAGAGCGCGCCGTCGATCGTGTCGATGCCCAGCTCGTCGAGCACGTCGCGCAGCTCGTCGTAGACGGCGTGCACGAGATCGATCCGGGAGGCGTGGGCGGAGAGCCGCTCCCCCGCGAGCTGCAGCGCCTCGGGGTCGCGGTCCAGGCCTACGAGGTGCAGACCAGGAAAGCGCTCGAGCAGCGCGAGCGAGTGCCCGCCCATCCCGAGCGTCGCGTCGACGACGACCGCCCCGTCGCGCTCCAGCGCCGGAGCGAGGAGCTCGACGCAGCGCTCGAGCAGCACCGGGAGGTGCCGCTCCTCGGTCGGGCGCGGAGCGTCCTTCGGAGTGTTCTCTGCCATGGCGGTCCCGCCGTTCCCGTTCCTGTCGTCCGATCCCCATCCACCTCGCGTCCGGACACCGGGGAAGGTGCGTCCGGGCGCCGAGTGGCTGGGAGTCGCGCGACAGGACCTAGAACAGGCCGGGGATCACCTCCTCCTGGGTGTCGGAGAACACGGACTCCTGCTCCTGCAGGTAGGTCTCCCAGGCGCCCTGCGCCCAGATCTCGGCGCGGTTGCCCGCTCCGATGACGGTGAGGTCGCGGTCGAGGCCGGCGTAGGCGCGCAGCGGGGCCGGGAGGGTCACGCGGTTCTGCTTGTCCGGCGTCTCGGCGCTCGCGCCCGAGAGGAACACCCGGAGGAAGTCCCGCGCCTGCTTGCTGGTCACCGGCGCCTGCCGGATCTTCTCGTGCATGACCTCGAACTCGGCCTGGCTGAACACGTACAGGCACCGCTCCTGGCCGCGCGTGACGACGACTCCGGAGGAGAGCTCGTCGCGGAACTTGGCGGGGAGGATCACGCGGCCCTTCTCGTCGAGCTTGGGGGAATAGGTGCCGAGGAACACGGACTGCCCCCCACTTCTTCCGGCCAAGGATGGTGTGTCCTCCACAGTACTCCACTTCCCCCCACTCACAACCCCGGCACGAAGCGGGGCGCGCCGCAGAGGCCCCGGTCATCCGCGTGTTCCCGCGGAATCGCGACAGTGGGGCGAAGTGGAGGAGGAATGCGGCGGAAGGGAGGCCGCGGGCACGAAAAAAGGGCCGATCCGTGAGGATCGACCCTGTGGTGGAGCGGAAGGGGGGCTAGCCGCGCCCGTCTCCGCGGTTGTCCCACCTGTCGTTCAGACGGTCCATGAAGCCGGACCCCTGACGGTTGCCCGAGCGGGGCTTCGACGGGCGGCCGACGTCGGGCAGGCCGGGCTCGGAGGAGCCGCCGGCGGCCGGCCGCATGGCCACGATCACGCCGCCGAGCATGAGGGCGAAGCCGAGGATGCCGACGAGGGGCTGGCGCACGACCACGCCGGCGACGAGCACGGCGAGACCGAGGATGCCGAGGAGGATGCCGAGCACGAGCGCCCGGTAGTTGGTGCCGCCGCGCCCCTTACCGACCGCCGCCACGAAATCGGCGTCGTTCTGGTAGAGGTTCCGCTCCATCTCATCGAGGAGCCGTTGCTCGTGTTCCGAAAGCGGCATCGTGACCCCTTCAGGGTGTGGCGTCGATCCTTTCGGGGATCGGCACCGGAATAGGCGGCGTCTGGGCTCGACCGGTCGGGCGGCGCTTCAGTGTAGACCGAGCCCGACGCAGGCACCAGGCACCTTCGGTGCATAGGCTGGTCGGGTGAACCACAGCTCTCGACTGGTCGATCGCGTCCAGCTCCGAATCGATGAATTCCTCACCGGGCGCACGCCAATTCTGCGCTCCATAGGAGAGGACGTCTCCGCCCTCGGCGACCTTTCGCGGGACTTTCTCAGCGGGGGCAAGCGGTTCCGCGCGCGCTTCTGCGAGGCGGGCTGGAACGCGGTCTCGAGCACCTCGAGCGAGGCCCATCCGAGCGGCTCCGATCCGATCGCGAGGGTGGGGGCCGGCCTGGAGCTGTTCCACGCCGCCGCCCTCGTGCACGACGACGTGATCGACAACTCCGACACCCGCCGCGGCGCCCCCGCGGCGCACCGGCGCTTCTCCTCCTTCCACGCCGACGGCGGCTGGACCGGCGACCGCGACGAGTTCGGCCGCTCCTCCGCGATCCTCCTCGGCGACCTGCTCCTGGTCTGGTCGGACGAGATCTTCGCCGCGGCGGAGTGGTCCCTCGGTGACCGCGTCGCAGCCGAGCGCGCGCGCGCCGAGTTCAACCTGATGCGCACCGAGGTCACGCTGGGCCAGTACCTCGACATCCTCGAGGAGAGCGCGTGGGTGCAGCACCCCGAGCACGAGCACCTGCAGCGGGCGGAGCGGGTGGTGGTCTACAAGAGCGCGAAGTACAGCATCGAGGCGCCCCTGGTGATCGGCGGCTCCCTCGCCGGCGGCGACGACGCGCAGCTGGACGCTCTGCGCCGCTTCGGGCTCCCGGTCGGGATCGCCTTCCAGCTGCGCGACGACGTCCTCGGAGTCTTCGGCGACCCGGCAGTGACGGGCAAGCCGGCCGGCGACGATCTGCGGGAGGGCAAGCGCACCGTGCTGCTCGGCCTCGCCCGCGGCGCGTGCTCGCCGGGCGAGCGGACCGAGCTCGACGCGGTCGTGGGCCGGAGCGACGTCGACGAGGCGTCCATCGCGCGGGCGCAGGAGATCATCGCGGGCAGCGGCGCTCTCGAGCGGCTCGAGGAGCGCATCGGCCAGGAGGTGTCCGCGGCGATGGCGGTCCTCCCCGACGCGCCGCTCCGGACGGAGGGCGTGGCGGAGCTGCGCGAGCTGGCCGCCCAGGTCACGGTCCGCACCTCCTAGGAGCGGACCCGCGGATCAGGCCAGCGCCTGGGCGACCCGCCGGACCTCGGCCTTCCGGCCGGCGCGGAGGGCGACGATCGGGCTCGTGCCCAGGCTCTCCTCGACCGTCAGCATCCAGTCGACCGCCTCGTCGTCGGTGAAGCCGGAGTCGGAGAGCAGGATCGCGGTGCCGCGGATCTCGCTCATCGGCTCCCCGTCGCGGAGGAAGAGAGCGGGCACCTTCAGCACGCCGTCGCGGCGGGTGCCGAGCAGGTGGCGCTCCTCCAGGAGGCGGCGGACCCGGCCGGCGCCGAGCCCGGTCAGCTCGACGAGGTCGGGGACGGTCAGCCACTCGAGCTCGGAAGCGGTCGAGGTGGCGGGGGCAGCGGACGAGTCGGTCACGCGACAAGACTGCCACGAGCCCGGGGGGCCGCCAACTGCGGGTGCCCCGGAGAAGGTGCCGATCCCGTCCTGCGCCGCCCGGGCGTCGCTCACCGGTTCCCCCGGGGGTCTTGCCTAGACTCGTCGCGTGACCACCAGCCAGCTCGACCCTCTCCTCGGCCGTCTCGTCGACGGCCGGTACGAGGTGCGCTCGAGGATCGCCCGCGGCGGCATGGCGACGGTGTACCTCGCGCACGACCAGCGCCTCGAGCGCCGCGTGGCGATGAAGGTCATGCACGGCCACCTCTCCGACGACGCGACGTTCAAGAACCGCTTCGTCCAGGAGGCGCGCTCCGCCGCCCGTCTCGCCCACCCGAACGTGGTCAGCGTCTTCGATCAGGGCCAGGACTCGGACATGGCCTACCTGGTGATGGAGTACCTCCCCGGGATCACCCTGCGCGACCTGCTCAAGGAGCGCGGCCGGCTGACCGCCCAGCAGGTCGTGGACATCATGCACTCCGTGCTCTCGGGGCTCGCCGCCGCGCACCGCGCCGGGATCCTCCACCGCGACCTCAAGCCCGAGAACGTGCTCCTCGCCGACGACGGCCGGATCAAGATCGGCGACTTCGGCCTCGCGCGCGCCGCCTCCGCCAACACCGCCTCCGGCCAGGCCCTCCTCGGCACGATCGCCTACCTCTCCCCCGAGCTGGTCACGCGCGGCACCGCCGACACCCGCAGCGACATCTACGCCATCGGGATCATGATCTACGAGATGCTCACCGGCCAGCAGCCCTTCACGGGCGAGCAGCCGATGCAGATCGCCTACCAGCACGCGAACGACTCCGTCCCGTACCCCAGCGCGACGGTCGCCTCCGTGCCCACCTCGCTCGACGAGCTCGTCCTCTGGGCGACCGAGCGCGACCCGGACATGCGGCCCCGCGACGCCGGCGTCATGCTCGCCCAGCTCCTCGAGGCCGAGCGGCTCATGGGCATCACGCCGAGCGACCGCCGCGGCGACACGCAGGCGGTCACCCCGCTCCCGGCGCCCGTCGCCGATCCGGCGCCGGCGACGGCCGTCTTCGATCCGGCGGAGGCCGGGCAGACGTCGGTCTTCGACCCGGCGCCGGCGCCCGGAGCGGTGCTCGTGGTCGACGAGGACGACGACACGGTCGCCCGGCTCGCGAGCAGGCGCCGCGTCCGACGGCGCCGCGGCGTCCTGCTCACGGTGGTCGTGCTCCTCCTGGCGCTCATCGGCGGCGGGACGGCCTGGTGGTTCGGCGAGGGGCCCGGGGCGATCGTGTCGATCCCGGACGTCGTCAGCCAGTCGCAGCAGGACGCGACGGCCCAGCTGCAGGCGCAGGGCTTCGAGGTGCAGCCGCAGGAGACGCCCGACCTCACCGTGCCCGCGGGGACGGTGGTGAGCTCCGATCCGCCCGGCGGGCAGGGGGTCCACAAGGGCTCCGTCATCACCCTGACCGTCTCGAGCGGGCCGCGCCAGCTGCCGGTCCCCTCGCTCGCCGGCCTCTCGGAGGCGGACGCGGCAGCCGCGGTGACGGGCGGCTCCTTCACCGTCGGCGACGTCTCGAAGATCTTCGACGCCGACGTCGACGCGGGTGTGGTCGTCTCCGCCTCGCTGCCGGACGGATCGGCGCTGCCCGAGACGATGTCGGAGACCAGCACCATCGCGATGGTCGTGAGCCTCGGACCGATCCCGAACGTCGTCGGCCTCTCGATCGACGACGCGACGGCGAAGGCGGAGGCTGCCGGTCTCGCCCTCGACCGCAGCGGCGAGGACTGGAGCGACACCGTGGCCGCGGGCGTCGTCCTCACGCAGGCGAACCCGGAGGCACCCGCCGTGACCGGCGACACCGTCTCGGTCGTCGTGTCGAAGGGGCCCGAGCCGGTCGCGGTGCCGGACGTCGTGGGGATGAACCGCGACGAGGCGAAGGCGGCCCTCGAGGCGGCGGACCTGTCGTGGAGCTACTCCCTGACGACGCTCGGCCCGCTGATCGACGCGGCGCCGAACGAGCTGACCAAGGTCACGAACCAGTCCAACAAGGCCGGCGATCTCGTCCAGCGCGGCACGACGATCCAGTTGTCGATCACCATCACCACCTGACGCCGCCGGTCGAGGTCCCCGGCGGGGACTCGACCGGCGGTCGTGCTCAGATCGCGCGGCCCCGGAGCTCCTCCGCCACCAGGAACGCGAGCTCGAGCGACTGCATGTGGTTGAGGCGCGGGTCGCAGACCGACTCGTACCGGGTGGCGAGCGTCGCCTCGTCGATGTGCTCCGAGCCGCCGAGGCACTCGGTGACGTCGTCGCCCGTGAGCTCGACGTGGATGCCGCCGGGGTGCGTCCCCGCGGCGCGGTGCGCCTCGAAGAAGCCCTTGACCTCGTCGACCACGTCGTCGAAGCGACGGGTCTTGTAGCCGGTCGGCGTCGTCAGCCCGTTGCCGTGCATCGGGTCGGTCACCCACAGCGGCAGGGCGTCGCTGCGCTTGACGGCCTCGAGCAGCGGCGGGAGCGCGTCGCGGATCCTCCCGGCACCCATGCGGGTGATGAAGGTGAGGCGACCCGGCTCCCGCTCGGGGTCGAGCTTGTCGATCAGCTCGAGCATCGTCTCGGGCGTGGTCGACGGGCCGAGCTTCACGCCGATCGGGTTGCGCACGCGCGACAGGAAGTCGACGTGCGCACCGTCGAGCTCGCGGGTGCGCTCGCCGATCCAGATGAAGTGGCTGGAGGTGTTGTACGGCGTGCCGGTCCGTGAGTCGATGCGCGTCATGGGGCGCTCGTAGTCCATCAGCAGGCCCTCGTGGCCGGTGTAGAACTCGGTGCGCTTCATGCCCTCGAAGTCGGCCCCGCACGCCACCATGAACTTGACCGCGCGGTCGATCTCGCGGGCCAGCTGCTCGTAGCGCTGGTTCTGCGGGTTCTCGGTGAAGCCCTTGTTCCAGTAGTGGACGAGGCGCAGGTCGGCGAATCCGCCCTGCGTGAAGGCGCGGATCAGGTTCAGCGTCGAGGCGGCGGTGTGGTAGCCCTGCACGATGCGGCGGGGGTCCGCGGCGCGCGACTCCGGAGTGAAGTCGTAGCCGTTGACGATGTCGCCGCGGTAGGCGGGCAGGGTCACGTCGCCGCGGGTCTCGAGGTCGCTCGAGCGGGGCTTCGCGAACTGCCCGGCCATCCGGCCCATCTTGATGACGGGCATGCTCGCGCCGTAGGTCAGGACGACGGCCATCTGCAGCACGGTCTTCACGCGGTTGCGGATCTGCTCGGCGGTCGCTCCGGCGAAGGTCTCGGCGCAGTCGCCGCCCTGCAGGAGGAACGCCTCGCCGCGGGCCGCGGCTCCGAGACGCTCGCGCAGCTGGTCCACCTCGCCGGCGAAGACCAGCGGAGGCAGCGCGGCCACCTCGGCGGACGCCGCTCGCACGGCCTCCGCGTCGGGCCACTGCGGCTGCTGCTTGATCTCGAGCTCGCGCCAATAGTCCAGGCCGGCGACCACGGAGGGGGCGGCGAGGACGTACGGTTCGTTCGGATCGATGACCACGAGGGTGTTCCCGGTTCTGACGGGCGCCAGCGGCGCGCGGAGGGCCTCCGTCCGGACGGACGGCAGCGGTTGACGAGCTTATCGCCTGGCAGGGTGCTCGGCCGGGAGGGGGCCCCGGCGTCGAGCGGGCGCTCAGCGGGTGAGTGCTGCGCGCTTCTCCTTGACCGACGTCGCGTAGACGTCGAGGTACTCCTGGCCGCTCAGGGCGAGGAGCTCGTACATGATCTCGTCGGTGATCGAGCGGAGGATGAAGCGGTCGCCCTCCATGCCCTCGAAGCGGCTGAAGTCGAGCGGCTCCCCGAACACGATGCCGATGCGGCCGAGCTTCGGCAGGCGCTTGCCGATGGGCATGATGCGCGCGGTGTCGATCATGGCGACCGGGATGACGGGCACGCCTGCCTCGAGGACCATGCGGGCGACTCCGGTGCGGCCGCGGTACATGCGGCCGTCGGGGCTGCGCGTGCCCTCGGGATAGATGCCCAGGGCGTGGCCGCCCGCGAGGACGCGCAGCCCCGTGTTGAGCGAGGCCTCGGACGCCTTGCCGCCGGAGCGGTCGATCGGCAGCATCCCCGTCGCGGTGAAGAACGTCCGCGTCGCCCAGCCCTTGAGGCCTTTGCCGGTGAAGTAGTCGCTCTTGGCGAGGAACACCATGTTCCGCTCGATCACCAGCGGGAGGATCACGGAGTCGATGAACGAGAGGTGGTTGCTCGCGAGGATCACGCCGCCGTTCTGCGGCACCTTCTCGGCGCCGACCACCCACGGGCGGAAGATCGTCTTCAGGAGCGGGCCCGCGACGATGTGCTTCATGAACCAGTAGAACATCGGGCTCCTCGGCGGTGCGGCGGATCGGGTGCGGCGGGTGCCGCTAGAGGGAGCTCGCGTGCAGGCGCGCCAGGTCGGCGGCCCCCACGACTCCGGCGTCGTTGACGAGCTCCGCGATGCGGAACTCGGGCTCGGGGTGGTAGCCCCGGGCGGGGAGGTTGTCGAGGTAGGCCTGGCGGATGGGGTCCAGCAGGAGATCGCCGGCCTGCGCCACTCCGCCGCCGATGACGAACATCTGCGGGTCGAGGACCGCGCTCAGGCTGGCCGCCGCCTCGCCCAGCCAGTGGCCGAGCTGGCGCAGCGCCGCGAGGGCGCCCAGGTCGCCTGCGGTGATCAGCTCGGAGATGAGGCGGCCGTTCAGCTCGCCGCCGTTGCGGGCGCGGGCGTCGGCGATGCCCTGGCCGATCCCGCCCGCGTCGGCGAGCTCGCCGGCGAAGCGCTGGAGCGCGCGGCCCGAGCCGTACTGCTCGATGCAGCCGCGGGCGCCGCACCCGCAGGGCAGGCCTCCGGGGACGACGCGCATGTGCCCGATCTCGGCCGCGGCTCCGAAGCCGCCGCGCAGGAGCCGGTCGTTGATGACGATCGCGCCGCCCACTCCGGTGCCGATGGTGAGCATCAGCATGTCGCTGACGAGGCGGCCGGAGCCGTAGCGGAACTCGGCCCAGCCTGCGGCGTTCGCGTCGTTCTCGATGATGATCGGCAGGTCGATGCGGGCCGAGAGCTTCTCGCGGAAGGGCTCGTTGCGCCAGTTGATGTTCGGGGCGTAGTAGACGATCGACTGCGAGGCGTCGATGAAGCCGGCGGCGGCGACTCCGACCGCGGCGACGTCCCCCGGGAGCAGGCCGGAGCGCAGATGCTCGACCATCTCGACCACGACGTCGACGATCAGCTCGGGGTGCCCGGCAGGAGTGGGCCGGCGGTCCTCGCGGAGGATCCCCCCGAACTCGTCGACCAGGGCTCCGGCGATCTTCGTGCCGCCGATGTCGATCCCGATCGCGTGCACGCGAACCGCCTTCCCGTCGCCACCGGCGCGGCAGCGTCGGCGGACCGCCCTGAGCGGCGGCCAGGACGAGTGTAGTGACCGCGAGCGCTCCGGTGCGGCTCAGCGGCGAGACCCGGCGACGCGTGTCGGACCTCCTCGCGGAGCCACCGCTGGATCGTTACCCTGAACGGATCCACAGCTTGCGCCGCGCCGGTAGGGTGGAGACGACGTTCATTCAGGTACCGAAGGAGTTGCCGTGGACCAGTTCGATTCCCCCCTGGTGGTTCCGGCCGATCCCCAGGCCAACACGACCGCCCTCCTGCTGGACCGCGTCCGCGAGACGCCCGACCGGCCGCTCTTCGCGCTTCCCGACGGCGAGGGCTGGCGCGACGTGACGGCGCAGGAGTTCCTCGACCAGGTCACGGCCCTCGCGAAGGGCTTCGTCGCCGCCGGCCTCGAGCCGGGCGAGAAGGTCGGGCTGATCTGCAGGACGCGCTACGAGTGGACGCTGATCGACTTCGCCGTCTGGTTCGCCGGCGGGGTCCTCGTCCCGGTGTACGAGACCTCCTCCCCCGCGCAGGTGCAGTGGAACCTCGCCGATTCCGGCGCGCACGCCGTGATCGTCGAGACCCCCGAGCACTTCGCCCGCTTCGACGAGATCCGCGCCGACCTGCCCGAGGTCCGCCTCGCCTGGCAGATCGGGCTGGGTGATCTGGACAAGCTCGTCGCGCGCGGCGTCGACGTGCCGGACGCCGAGATCGAGCGCCGCCGCTCACTGGCGACCGGTACCGACATCGCGACGATCATCTACACCTCCGGCTCCACCGGCCGCCCCAAGGGCTGCATCATCCGGCACTCGAACTTCGTCGAGCTCAGCCGCAACTCGGCGGTCGCCCTGACGGAGCTGATCCATCAGCCCGGCGCGTCGACGCTGCTGTTCATCACCACGGCACACGTGTTCGCCCGCTTCATCGCGATCCTCTGCGTGCACGGCGGGGTGAAGGTGGGGCACCAGGCCGACACGAGGCACCTGCTCCCCTCGCTCGGATCCTTCAAGCCGACGTTCCTCCTGGCCGTGCCGCGCGTGTTCGAGAAGGTCTACAACTCGGCCGAGCAGAAGGCCGAGGCCGGAGGCAAGGGGAAGATCTTCCGCCGCGCGGCCGATGTCGCCGTCGCCCACTCGATGGCGCTCGAGGCGGGCTCGGTGCCGCTCGCGCTGAAGCTGCAGTTCCTCCTCTTCGACCGGCTCGTCTACTCGAAGCTGCGCACCGCCATGGGCGGGAACGTCCGCTTCGCCGTGTCCGGCTCCGCGCCGCTGGGCGACCGGCTCGGCCACTTCTTCCACAGCCTCGGCATCAAGATCCTCGAGGGCTACGGCCTCACCGAGACGACAGCGCCCGCCACGGTCAACCGCACCGAGCGGTTCAAGATCGGCTCGGTGGGCCCGGCGATGCCCGGGGTCTCGATCCGGATCGCGGGCGACGGCGAGATCCAGGTGCGCGGCATCGACGTCTTCGGCGGCTACTGGAACAACGAGGCGGCGACGGCCGAGTCGTTCGACGGCGAGTGGTTCCGCACGGGCGATCTCGGAACGCTGGACGAGGACGGGTATCTGCGCGTCACCGGGCGGAAGAAGGAGATCATCGTCACCGCCGGCGGCAAGAACGTCGCTCCGGCGGCGCTGGAGGATCCGATCCGCGCGAATCCGCTGGTCGGACAGGTCGTCGTCGTCGGCGATCAGCGGCCGTTCATCGCCGCACTGGTCACGCTCGACTCGGAGATGCTGCCGACGTGGCTCGCGAACAACGGGCAGGACAGGGGTCTCTCGCTCGAGGACGCGGCCGTGAACCCGGTCGTTCTGGCCGAGGTGCAGCGGGCCGTCGACGCGGCGAACGAGCGCGTGTCCCGTGCGGAGTCGATCCGCAAGTTCGTGATCCTCCCGACCGAGTTCACGGAGGCGAGCGGTCACCTGACTCCGAAGATGAGCATCAAGCGGAACGTCATTCTCGCCGACTTCGCCGACACCATCGCCGCCGTCTACTCCGCCGCCCCCGCCACCGAGGGCATCTCCCTCCGCTGACGCGCGCCCCCCGCGCGAGTCGCGCAGAACCCGCTCCGAACCCGACGCAGCCGTAGCCGGTGAAGCGCGTGCCAGCGCTTCACCGTCGGCGTTACGCTCCCTGCTCCACGGAACGCCCCCACCTCGCCGAGCCGACCGCGCGGAGCCGGGCAAGGACCGGCTCCCCCTATCAACACCGCCGTATCCGGGAAAGCGCGTCCCAGCGCTTTCCCGTCGGCGGAACGCAGGACGCTCCACGAAACGCACCACCTCGCAGAGCCGACCGCGCGGAGCCGGGCAAGGACCGGCTCCCCCATCAACACCGCCGTATCCGGGAAAGCGCGTCCCAGCGCTTTCCCGTCGGCGGAACGCGACACGGTCTACAGAGCGCTCCCACCTCGAAGAGCCGACCGCGCCGAGCCGGGCAGGGACCGGCTCGGAATCCCACTCAGAACCAGTCGGATTCGCGGACGGCCTTCATGGCGGCGCGGCGGTCGTCCTTGGAGAGGCGGTCGAGGTAGAGACGTCCGTCGAGGTGGTCGCATTCGTGCTGGAGGGCTTGGGCCATGAGGCCGTCGCCTTCGAGGACGATCTCGTTGCCGTCGAGGTCGGTGCCGCGGACCTTCGCGTGGGGGTAGCGGATCGCGGGGTACCAGAGGTTCGGGACGGAGAGGCAGCCCTCGTCGACCGGTTGCGGGTCTCCGCTGAGCTCGACGATCTCGGGGTTGAGGATGTAGCCGATGACGCCGTCGACGTTGTAGCTGAAGGCGCGGAGGTTGACGCCGATCTGGGGGGCTGCGACGCCGGCGCGTCCGGGCGGGCGGACGCTGTCGACGAGGTCCTCGACGAGGCCGCGGACGCCGGCGTCGACCGTCTCGATGGTCGTGGACGGGGTCTTCAGCACCGGGTCCCCGAAGATGCGGATCTGGCGTTCGGTCATGTGGTGCGCTCCCTCAGGGCCTCCTCCGCGCTCAGGAGGGCGTTCTCGACGACTTCGCTCGCTGCGGGGTGCGGCCAGTACTGGCTGCGGGCGAGTCCGCGGATGCCGGTGCCGGCGCTGGCGGCCTGGACGAGCGGCTGAATGAGGATACTGGCCTGCGGCCCGATGATGTGCGCGCCGAGGAGGGCGCCGTCGAGTCCGACGACCAGGAGGCAGGCGCTGGAGTCGTCCTCGAGCGCCCAACCGAAGGCGGTGGAGCCGTACTCCTGGGTGACGGTGACGACGTCCAGGCCCTGGTCCCGGGCTTCGGCCGCGGTGAGTCCGAAGTGGGCGATCTGCGGGTGGGCGAAGATCGCGCCGGGCACCGGGGAGAGGGTGTTCGAGAGCAGCTCCCCCGGATGCAGGAGGTTGTGCGCCACGAGGCGCGCCTCGTGGTTGGCGACGTGCTTGAGCTGCCAGCGGGACGACACGTCGCCGAGGGCGAAGAGGCCGGGCACGGGGCGGCCGCCGGAGAGCACGCGCTGCTCGGTGTCGACGCTGATCCGGCCGTCCTCGTGCAGGTCGATCCCGACGGAGGCGGCGGCGACCGTGTCGCTGTTGGGGTCGCGGCCGAGGGCGACGAGGAGCAGGTCGGTCTCGACCGTCGCGCCGTCGCTGAGGGTGACGCGGAGGCTGTCCGGGCGGGCGTCGACGCTCTCGGCGCTCACTCCGGTGAGCACGGTGTACCGCTCGGCGGCGATCCCGGTGAACCGGCGCGAGACGTCCTCGTCGAGGGCGCGGAGGAGGCGATCGCCGCGGACGGCGACGGTCACTGCAGTGCCGAAGGAGGAGAAGACGTGGGCGAACTCGACGGCCACCGCGCCGCCGCCGAGGATCAGCATCCGCTCGGGGAGCTCGTCGAGCCGCATCACCGAGGAGGAGTCCTGGATCCGGGGGTCGGGCTCGTACGCCGCGAGAAGCGGCCTGGGTCGCGAGCCTGCGGCCACGACCACCTGCGGTGCGCTGATGCGGGCACCGCTGGCGCTGACGAGGACGTGCGGGCGGTCGCCGTCTCCGAGCGACTCGAAGCCGAAGCTCTCGCGGAGGACGGTCACGTTCGGGGAGCGCTGATCGCGGTACTCGAACCCGCCCTCGCTGATCGCATCGATCCGGCCGAAGACCCGGTCGCGCACCTCGGCCCACTCGGGGCGGCGGAGGCGGGAGTGGACGCCGATCGGGCCGCCCTGGTCGACGTCGGTGACCACGTCGGCGACATGGACGAACATCTTCGTCGGGATGCAGCCGGCGTTGAGGCAGGTGCCGCCGAACCACTCGCCGTCGTCGAGGATCGCGACCCGCAGGCCGTCGAACTCCGGACCGACGATCGAGTTGCCGGAGCCGGCCCCGACGACGATCAGATCGAAGGCGTCGGTGGACGCGTCGGGTCCGTCGGTGCGGTCCTGGAACGCGGCGGACGCCGCTTCGGAGCCCCGGGGCTCAGACACGTCGGACCGGCATGCCCTCGACCACGAGCGCGGCGAGCAGGCGAGCGGCGTCCTTCGTCCCCTCGCGCAGCTGCTCCCACTTCACCACGGAGCCGGCGGCGAGCACCGGGTCGTAGGGGATGCGGACGATGTCCCGGACGCGGGAGCGGAAGTGAGACTCGATCTCCTCCAGCTTCACCAGGCTCGTGCCCTGCGTCGCCGTGTTGAGGGCGACGACCGCGTTGCGCACGAGGGCGCCGTAGCCGTTCGCGTCCAGCCAGGTGAGGGTCTCGGAGGCGAGGCGGGCCTCGTCGACGCTGCCGCCCGAGACGATCACCACCGTGTCGGCGCGCTGCAGCGTGGGCCGCATCACCGAGTGCACGATGCCCGTGCCGCAGTCGGTGAGCATGATCGAGTAGAAGCGCTCGACCAGGTCGGCGACCACGTTGTAGTCGTCCTCGTCGAAGGCCTCGGAGAGCTGCGGATCGGTGTCGGAGGCGAGGACGTCGAGGCGGGTCTCGTCGCGGGAGACCATCGTCGAGAACTCGGTGAACCCGGTCACGCCGGCCGCGCGGTTCACGACGTCGCGGACGGTCGCCCGCGTCTGCTTGGGGACGCGCTCGGCCAGGGTGCCGCGGTCGGGGTTCGCGTCGACCGCGATGATGCGGTCCTCGCGAGCGTCGGCGAGGGCCATGCCCAGGAGCGTCGTGACCGTCGTCTTGCCGACGCCGCCCTTGCGGGTCATCACCGGGACGAAGCGGGTGCCGCCCTCGAACTGCCGGCCGATCCGCTCGTCCATCGCCTTCCAGGCCTTCACCTTCGCGGAGTCGCCGAGGTTGACCGTGTGGAAGGTGAGGCCGTACAGGAAGCGGTGCCAGCCTCCCGTGGGAGCGGGGCGGGTCTTGCGGTTGACCTCCAGGAGCCTGTCCGGGGTGAGCATCGACGCCGACTCGGGGACGGCGGCACTCGGCGTGGACGGGGCGGGAGCGGCGCTCGAGGACTCGGCGCGGAGGCGGTCGCGGCGGGTGGGGACGGCGGCGGGCTCCCCCGCGGACTCGGACGCCGCGGGCTTCTCGGCGGACTCCGCTCGAGCGGGGATCCCCGCCGAGACCGGTCCGTTCGCGACAGACGGGTGCGCGGGAGCCGGTGCGGGGGTCGGAGCAGGACTCGGCTCCGGCGGCACGAGAGCGTGCGAATGCGAGGGCGGCAGGCCGAGGCGGCCGACGTCGATCGCGTCCTCGTCCTCGACCGGAGCGGGGGCGGTGGAGCGGCGCCGCGGGCCGGGCGGCGTGATCCGCACGCCGTCGGGCAGGAGGGTCGGAGCGGTGTCGTTCGCTCGCGGGGAGTACTGTCCCGATTCCCGAGCCGCGTCCATGGCGGTCCGCGGCGTGGGACCGGTGCCGGTGTCGGGCTGTTCGTCGTTGCGCTCATCCATGCGAACGAGCCTCCTTCCGCTCAGGACGAGTGTACCGGCGGGCCCGGATCGCGCCGGGCGGCTTGGTCGGAGCGCGCCCCGACTGCTAGTGCAGCCCGCCCCCGGAAGCGGCGCGGACGGCGCGTGCAGCGAACGGTTAGGTTCTGCCGCCCGGAGGAACGTAAAGTAGTCAGCCATGCATGTACTCAGCGTGAGCTCCCTCAAGGGCGGCGTCGGCAAGACCACGGTGACGCTCGGCCTTGCATCCGCGGCGTTCTCGAAGGGCCTGCGAACGCTGGTCGTCGACCTCGACCCTCAGTCCGACGTGTCGACCGGAATGGACATCAACGTCGCCGGCCACCTCAACATCGCCGACGTCCTGACGTCGCCGAAGGAGAAGATCGTCCGCTCGGCGATCGCCCCCTCCGGCTGGACCAAGGAGCACCACGGCACGATCGACGTGCTGATCGGCAGCCCCTCCGCGATCAACTTCGACGGGCCGCACCCCAGCATCCGCGACATCTGGAAGCTCGAGGAGGCCCTCGCGAGCGTCGAGGCCGACTACGACCTCGTGCTGATCGACTGCGCCCCCTCGCTCAACGCCCTCACGCGCACGGCGTGGGCCGCGAGCGACCGCGTCGCCGTCGTCACGGAGCCGGGCCTGTTCTCGGTGGCCGCCGCCGACAGGGCGCTCCGGGCGATCGAGGAGATCCGCCGCGGACTCAGCCCGCGCCTCCAGCCGCTGGGCATCATCGTCAACCGGGCCCGCGTCCAGTCGCTGGAGCACCAGTTCCGGATCAAGGAGCTGCGTGACATGTTCGGGCCGCTCGTCCTCAGCCCGCAGCTCCCGGAGCGCACGTCTCTCCAGCAGGCGCAAGGCGCGGCGAAGCCCGTCCACGTCTGGCCCGGAGAGAGCGCCCAGGAGATGGCGCACAACTTCGACCTGCTGCTCGACCGCGTCATCCGCACCGGTCGCATCGGCGAGCAGGTCCCCGCCGCGACCTAGGGGCGCGGGTCCGCCGGACGCATCCGGCTCAGGGTCTCGAGACGCGGGCGGTGCCCGCTGGTCGAGCCGTGACGGGAGCGGTGTCGGCGGACGCTCGGCGTGTCTGCCCGGCGTGGAAACTCGACAGTCGGGCGGCGCCCGCTCCTGATCGGCTGAGCGAGCGGAGGAGACACGGGAGTCCCCGGGGACGCTGCTGAGTCGTGAGACGCCGGCGGTCAGCCGACGCGGCGGGAGGCGCGCCGCTGGGCGAGCTCGTCGCCCGGGTCGACCGACTGGTGGTCGAGCTCGACGAGGCTCGACTCGACCTCGCGGAGGACCTTGCCGACGGCGATGCCGAAGACGCCCTGGCCGCGGCTGAGCAGGTCGATGACCTCGTCGTTCGAGGTGCAGAGGTAGACGCTCGCGCCGTCGCTCATCAGCGTCGTCTGCGCGAGGTCGTCGACCCCGGACTCGCGGAGCTGGTTGACCGCCGTGCGGATCTGCTGGAGCGAGATCCCGGTGTCGAGGAGGCGCTTGACCAGCTTCAGCACGAGGATGTCGCGGAAGCCGTAGAGGCGCTGCGTGCCGGAGCCGGACGCGCCGCGCACGGTCGGCTCGACGAGCTCGGTCCGCGCCCAGTAGTCGAGCTGCCGGTAGGTGATCCCCGCGGCGCGGGCCGCGACGGCCCCGCGGTAGCCCGCGTCGGCGTCGAGCTCGGGCAGTCCGTCGGTGAACAGGACGAGGTCGCGCTGGCCGCTGACGTCGCGGCTGACTTCTCTCATCCCTGTGCCTCTCGGATCCGGACGCCGGATCCTCCGAACGCGCTCCCTACCGTACCGACCGGCGCAGGCCGAGTAAACGACATCGGCCTCGGCGCCGCGGCGTGTCGCCCCGGCTGTCCGTCCGCCGGCGGTGCGGCCCTCACGAGCGGGCGATCCGCGACAGGGCGCTGCGGACCATCGCCCCGCGGATGGTGCCCAGCTGGGTCGCGAGGCCCACTGCGTTCTCGGCGGCTCCGGCGGATCCCGAGGCCTCTCCGCGGCGGGCGCTGGAGGCGACGACGCTCTCGATGAGCGACATCTCGCGCTCGACCGCGACGCGGAGCGGTCGGAGGTGGCGGGGCTCGATGCCCGACCGCCCCAGGTCGACGAGCGCCCTGAGCGTCGTCACGGCCTCGTCTCCGAACACGTCGCCGCCCCGCACGAGCCCGGCGGCGATGGCCTCCTGGACGAGAGCGGGCGTCGCACCGGACTCGGCCGCGAGGCCCTCGCGGGTCAATCGCGTGGCGGGGCCGAGGAGCGAGGCGCTCGGACCCCCGACGCCGGCCGGCAGGGCGGGCTCGCGTCCGGCGTCGATGTCGTCGAGGTACCCGCGGATGACCTTGAGGGGGAGGTAGTGGTCGCGCTGCAGCGCGAGGATCATCCGCAGCCGCTCGACGTCGGAGCCCGAGAACTTGCGGTAGCCGGAGTCGGTGCGGGCCGGCGAGACGAGCCCCTGCTCCTCGAGGAAGCGCAGCTTGGACGGGGTCACGTCCGGGAATTCAGTGGTCAGCCTGGCCAGCACCTGCCCGATGCTCAGCAGAGCGGCGGAGCCGGTGGGGAGGGCGCGCGCGGAGGAGCGGCCCACGGCTCACGCGTCCGGAGCGGCGACGAGGTCGGCGCGGGACGCGTAGAAGGTGAGACGGAACTTGCCGACCTGCACCTCGGAGCCGTCGGTGAGGATCGCGGACTCGATCCGGACCCCGTCGAAGTAGGTGCCGTTCAGCGAGCCGAGGTCGTGGACCTCGAACGCCGTGCCGCGGCGGACGAACTCGGCGTGCCGACGCGAGACCGTGACGTCGTCGAGGAAGATGCCCGCGTCGGGGTGGCGGCCGACCGTCGTGGAGTCGGTGTCGAGGAGGAAGCGGGCGCCGGTGTTCGGTCCGCGGCGCACGACCAGCAGCGCGGAGCCGGAGGGCAGTGCGCCGACGGCCTCGGCCTCCTCGCGGGACGCGCGGTTGTCGAGCGCGGCGAGCTGGGCGCCGATGTCGTCGGTGAACGTCAGAGTCGTCTCCGTCGACGGCTCACCGGGAACGGAATTGTGCTGGGCGGATGATGCTCCACCGACGGGCTCGACCAAGACGTACCTCCTGTCAGGTCAGCGTATCCGAATCGTGACCCTCGTCGGACCCCTGAGCACCTGTGCGGACCCCCAGGATGAGGTCCCGCGTCTGGACGGCGTAGACGATCCCGGCCCACCAGTAGAGGAACGCGCCCCACAGCGCGAAGGCCCAGGCGATGGGGAGGGAGGCGGGCGCGAGGGCCGGGAACGCCTGCCCCAGCATGATCAGCGGGAGGGCGTAGAAGAGGCAGAAGGTCGCGAATTTGCCCAGGTGGTGCACGGGAAGCGGTCCGTAGCCGTTGTTCGCGAGGACGACCGCCAGGACCACGAGCACGAGGTCGCGGGCCAGCAGCACGGCGACCAGCCACCAGGGCACCAGGCCGCGGGCCGCGAGGCCCAGGACGGTGGCGAAGATGTAGAGGCGGTCGGCGGCCGGATCGAGGACGCGGCCGAGGCGCGTCATCTGGTCGAAGCGGCGCGCGATCCAGCCGTCGAGGTAGTCGGTGAGGCTCGAGACGACGAGGGTCAGGAGCGCGAGCGCGTCCTCGCCGAGGACCACGAGCACGAGGAACACCGGCACCAGGGCCAGGCGCACCATGCTGAGGACGTTCGGGACCGTCCAGATCCGGTCCTCACCGGTGCGCGCCATGCGCCCAGCCTAGGCGGGGCGCACGGCGGCCCGGTCAGCGCTTGTCGCGCCAGACCCGCTCGAACGGAAGGCGCCAGGCGTGCGGCGCGATCAGCTGGTGGATCGCGTTCGGCCCCCAGGAGCCGGGCGCATAGAGACGGACGGGCGGCGGATCCTGCAGGAGGGGCGCGGAGACCTCCCAGAGCCGCTCGATGCCCTCCGCCGTGGTGAACAGCGTGTGGTCCCCGCGCATCGCGTCGAGGATCAGGCGCTCGTAGGCCTCGAGCGCGTCGCCTGCGCGATCGGTCTCCTGGAGCGCGAACTGCATGCTCAGCTTGTCGAGCCGCATACCGGGACCGGGGCGCTTGCCGTAGAACGAGAGCGAGACCTTCGAGGCGTCCGCCAGGTCGAAGGTGAGGTGGTCCGGGCCGTGTGCGCCGACTCCGGAGCCCTGCGGGAACATGCTCTTCGGGGGCTCGCGGAAGGCGATCGAGATGATGCGCTGGCCCTCGGCCATCCGCTTGCCTGTGCGGAGGTAGAACGGCACTCCGGCCCAGCGCCAGTTGTCGATCTCGCACTTCAGTGCGACGAAGGTGTCGGTCTCGGAGTCGGCGGCGACGCCCGGCTCGTCGCGGTAGCCGATGTACTGGCCTCGCACCACGTTCTCGGGGTTCAGCGGGCGCATCGAGCGGAAGACCTTGTTCTTCTCCTCGCTGATGGCCTGGGGCTCCAGCGCGGTGGGCGGCTCCATCGCCATGAACGCCAGCACCTGGAAGAGGTGGGTGACGACCATGTCCTTGTACGCACCGGTGGACTCGTAGAACTCCGCTCGGCGGTCGAGCGTGAGGCGCTCGGGGATGTCGATCTGGACGTGATCGATGAAGTTGCGGTTCCAGATCGGCTCGAAGAGGCCGTTCGCGAAGCGGAAGGCGAGGATGTTCTGCGCCGGCTCCTTGCCGAGGAAGTGGTCGATCCGGAAGATCTGCTCCTCGCTGAAGGTCTCGTGGAGCTCCGCGTTGAGGACGACAGCGCTTTCGAGGTCGACGCCGAACGGCTTCTCCATGATGATGCGCGATCGCTCGACCAGCCCGGCCTCGGCGAGCATCCGCACGACCGAGAGCGCGGCCCTGGGCGGGACGCTGAGGTAGTGCAGCCGGCTCACGTCCGGACCGAGGACCGCCTCGGCGTCGGTCACGGCGGCGGCCAGCGCGGCCGGTCCGGCGGACTGAGGGACGTAGCGGAGCTTGGACGCGAACTCGTCCCACTGCGCCGGCGTCAGGGAGCGGCTGCCGAACTCGTCGTAGGCCAGCTTCGCGAACGCGCGGAACGAGGCGTCGTCGTGCTCCTCGAGCGAGGTGCCGACGATCTGCAGGTCCGGCGCGAGGGACGAGAGCGCGAGGTGGGCCATCCCCGGGATGAGCTTGCGCCGGGCCAGATCGCCGACGGCGCCGAACAGCACGACGACATGAGGTGCCGCCTGCTCGGTCTGGACGGCGGGAGCGGAGGGTGCGGTTGTCACGGTCACCCCTCGATCATTCCAGTTCGGATCGTGACGCAGGCGTCATGTGCTCGATACGCACCGCCGCTAAGGTCTCTCCCGTGCCTCCGTTCTCCGACGCGTCCGCCGCGCCTGCAGCACCCGCCTCCGCCACCGCTCCCTCCTCCGCCGACGGGACGACCGCGCCTCCGCTCGACGAGAGGATCCGCGCCGACGTCCATCTGCTGGGCGAGCTGCTCGGTCAGGTCCTCCGCGAGTCGGGCGAGCCCTCCCTCTACGAGGACGTGGAGCGCCTGCGCGCGCTCACGATCAGCGCCTACGACAGCGGCGACGCGGCCGGGACCGCGGAGGCGGAGGAATTCGTCGCCTCGCTCACGCTCGAGCGCGCCGAGGAGGTCGCCCGGGCCTTCACCTGCTACTTCCACCTCGTGAACGTGGCGGAGGAGTTCCACCGCGTCCGCGTGCTGCGCCGCCGTGAGTCCGACGCCGGTGCGCAATCGCCCGAGGACTCGATCCTCGCCTCGATGCGCCGGCTGACCGGGGAGCTCGGGGAGGACGAGGCGTTCGCGCGCCTGTCCCGACTGGAGTTCCGCCCGGTCCTGACGGCGCACCCGACCGAGGCCCGCCGCCGCGCCGTGGCCTCGACCATCCGCCGCATCAGCGACCTGCTCGAGCAGCGCGACGACCCGCGCATGGGCGGCGTCGTGCTCGTGGAGATCCGCCGCCGGCTGCTGGCCGAGGTCGACACTCTGTGGCGCACCGCTCCGCTGCGCGAGTCCAAGCCCACCCCTCTCGACGAGGTGCGCACGGCGATGAGCGTCTTCGACGAGTCGCTGTTCTCGGTGCTCCCCCGCGTCTACCGCCGCCTCGACGACGCCCTGCTCGGCGAGGGCTCGGGCACCCGGGCACCGGTCGCACCGGCCTTCGTCCGCCTCGGCACCTGGATCGGCGGCGACCGCGACGGCAACCCCTTCGTCACCGCCGAGACCACCCTCGCGGCGGTGGACATCGCCTCCGAGCACGTCCTCATGGGCCTGGAGCGCGTCGCCCGCCGCGTGGGCCGCGCGCTGACCCTCGACGCGTCGACCACTCCCCCGTCGGCAGCCGTCGAGGCGCTCTGGGCCTCCTGCGTCGAGCGCGCTCCCGAGCTCGCCGCCGACATCGCCGAGCGCTCGCCCAACGAGGCTCACCGCCGCGTCCTGCTGTTCGCGGCCGAGCGCCTGGCCGCCACGCGGACCGCGGGACCGCTGGCCTACTCCGCCGCGGGTGAGCTGCTGGCCGAGCTGCGCACCCTGCAGGAGTCGCTGGTCGAAGCCGAGGACGTCCGCGCCGCGTACGGCGACCTCCAGGACTTCGTCTGGCAGCTCGAGACGTTCGGCTTCCACCTCGCCGAGATCGAGGTGCGCCAGCACTCGAAGGTGCACCGCGAGACGATCGCGGCGATCCGCGCCGGCGAGGAGCTCGACGAGCGCGGCCTCGAGGTCCTGTCGGTGTTCCGCGCGATCGCGAAGGTCCAGGAGCGCTTCGGCACCGACGCGGCGAGGCGCTACATCGTCTCCTTCACGCAGTCGGCCGACGACCTGAGGACGGTCTTCGAGCTCGCGGAGGCGGCGACCGACGGCGTGCCGCCGATCATCGACGCGGTCCCGCTCTTCGAGACCTTCGCCGACCTCGACGCCTCGACCGACATCCTCGCCGAGATGATCCGCCTCCCCCAGGTGCAGGCGCGCCTCGCGGCCACCGGCAACCGCCTCGAGGTGATGCTCGGCTACTCCGACTCGTCGAAGGACGTCGGACCGGTCTCGGCGACGCTCGCGCTCTACGACGCGCAGGCGCGCATCGCGCAGTGGGCGGCCGACGAGGGCATCGTGCTCACGCTGTTCCACGGCCGCGGCGGAGCGCTCGGCCGCGGCGGCGGGCCGGCCAACCGCGCCGTCCTCGCGCAGCCGCCCGGGTCGGTGGACGGCCGCTTCAAGCTGACGGAGCAGGGCGAGGTCATCTTCGCCCGCTACGGCAACCCGGACATCGCCACGCGGCACATCGAGCAGGTGGCGGGAGCGACGCTGCTCGCCTCCTCGCCCGCGGTCGGCGAGCGCAACGCCGGCGCCGCGGAGCGCTTCGCCGAGGTGGCGGCGACGATGGACCGCGAGTCGCGCCGCCGCTTCTTCGAGCTCGTGAAGGCCGACGGCTTCGCACCGTGGTTCGCCCGGGTCACCCCGCAGGAGGAGGTGGGCCTGCTCGCCCTCGGCTCGCGTCCGGCCCGCCGCGGCCTGTCCGTCGAGTCGCTCGAGGACCTGCGCGCGATCCCGTGGGTCTTCGCCTGGACCCAGGCGCGCGTCAACCTGACCGGCTGGTTCGGCCTCGGCAGCGCGCTCGAGGCCGTCGGCGACCTGGACCTGCTCCGCGAGGCGTACGCCTCCTGGCCGCTGTTCACGACGATGGTCGACAACGTCGAGATGTCGCTCGCGAAGACCGACGAGGGCATCGCCCGCCGCTACCTCGCCCTCGACTCCCGCGACGACCTCGCCGGACTCGTGCTCGACGAGATGGCGCTCACCCGCCGGTGGGTGCTCTCGATCACCGGCGAGGAGAGCCTGCTCACCGGCCATCGCGTGCTCGGCCGGGCGGTGCGCCTGCGCACCCCGTACGTCAACGCGCTCTCGCTCCTGCAGCTGCGCGCGCTGAAGGCGCTCCGCACCGACCCGGGCGGATCCGGGACGGAGCAGAACCAGCGGCTGCTCCTGCTCGCGGTCAACGGAGTCGCGGCGGGGCTGCAGAACACCGGCTGATCCCGCCTCGGAACGACGGAACCCCCGGCGGCCTCACGGCTGCCGGGGGTTCTCGTGCGTCTGCGGGCGCCTCCCGCCTGCGGAGCGGGTCGAGGCGCCGGGCGGATCAGGCCTGCGGGGCGGCGCCGGCCTCCTGAGCGGCCTTCGCCTCCTCGTACTGGCGGCGCACCTCGACCATGTCGAGGCCGCGGACCTGCTCGATCAGGTTGTCGAGCGCGGGGGCGGGCAGGGCGCCGGGCTGAGCCATCAGCGGGACGCCGTCGCGGTACACCACGAGGGTGGGGATGGAGGAGATGCCGTAGCTCGCGGCGAGCTGCTGCTGGTCCTCCGTGTCGACCTTCGCGAAGGTGATGTCGGCGTTCTTCTCGCTCGTGGCCTCGAAGACCGGAGCGAACTGCTTGCACGGGCCGCACCAGTCGGCCCAGAAGTCGATGAGGACGATGCCGTCGGCGATCGTCTGGTCGTGGGAGTCGAGGGTCATCGCAGTCGTAGCCATGGGGGATGCAACCGGGTGCCCCCGCGGCCTATTCCCGGGCGGGATCGAGGAGGTCGAGCAGCGAGCGCGGACCGACCACGGCGGCCCCGAGCGCCTCGACGCGGGCGGCCAGTCCCCGGTCGGCCGTCACGACGACCGCGGTCTCGAGCGCTCCGACCAGGTCGACGACCGCGTCGTCGCCCGAGCCGTCGGCCGCGTGGACCGTCAACCGCGATGCGGGAGCACCGGTCTCCGGGCGGGCGGCGCGCGCCGCTCCCTCGAGCACCACGGCGATGCGGGGCCAGACCGTGTCGGCGTCGATCCCCAGGAGACGGCCGGGGACGCCGGCCCCCGCGAGGCGGGCCAGGGACGCGAGGAGGCGCTCCGCGGCGCCGGCGCGGTCGCGCCACCAGCCGTCGGGGCGGGAGCCGACCACGTTGGCGGCGTCCACGACGAGCACCGGGATCGAGGAGCCGAGCACGCGCAGACCCGGCCAGGCCGCCCCGAAGCCCGGGTGCAGCGGCAGGGAGTCGACGTCGTCCGGGGCGACCCAGCGCAGCTCGGTGCTCTCGGCGTCGCTGATGCGGGGAGTGAAGTGCTCGCGGGAGTCGGCCAGGACGGTGGAGTAGCTCCACGGGCCGATCACGACGACGCTGGAGAGCACGGGCAGTATCAGGTCGGCGGGGACGCCCGCCTCCTCCTCCGACTCCCGGAGGGCCGCCTCGAAGGCCGTCTCCTCGGGGTGACGGGCCCCGCCGGGCAGCCCCCAGGTGTCCCCGAAGTGGCTCCAGCTCACGCGGTGCTGGAGCAGGACGCGTCCCGACGGATCGCGCAGGAGGAGGCCGGCGGCGCCGAAGCGCCCCCAGAAGCGGCGTCCGTCGCCGATCTCGACCCAGCCGTCGCCGAGCGACGCGTCGAAGGGGTGGCGCGGGAGCACGGCGTCCGCGCCGGGGTCCTCGCTGGTCATGCCCTCCAGCCTCCCACACCGCGCCCGCCGCACCCGACTCCGACGGGCTGGCAGAATCGGACGATGCGCCGCTCGAGACCCCTCCGCCTCGCGACGCTCGCCTGGCTCGCGCTGATCGCCCTGATCACGCTGACGCCCGCGCCCTACCCGGCCGGGGAGCCGAACGCGCTGATCCGCGGGATCATCGCCTTCCTCGCCTCCACGCCGCTCACCGGCTGGTTCGACTTCGACGTGGCGGAGTTCACCGCGAACGTGCTGCTCTTCGTGCCGCTCGGGGCGCTGGTCGCCGCGCAGCTGCCGCCGGGGCGCCGCCTGTGGGCCGCCGCCATCGGCCTCGGGGTCTCGGCGGCCGTCGAGACCGCGCAGCTGCTGTGGCTGCCGACCCGCGTCTCCGACCTGCAGGACCTGGTCTCGAACGGCAGCGGCTCCGGGATCGGCGCGCTGCTGACGGTCGCGCTGCTCCGCTTCTCCGCCCGCCGCCGCTCCCGGAAGGACCGCACCGCCCATGCCCGCTGAGACCCTCGTCGTCCTCGACCGACCCTCCCTCGACTCGGAGGCGCACTCGCCGGGAGGAGCCGCGCACCGCATCGATCCGAGCGGGCGCGGCGATCTGGACGTCACCGACCTCGGCTTCACGCGTGGCGACGGCGTGTTCGAGACGATCAACCTGGTCGACGGACGGCTGCAGGCGCTCGACGCGCACCTGGACCGCTTCGAGCGCTCGGCCCGGATGCTCGACCTGCCCCGGCCGGACCGGGCCGCCTGGCTCGAGGCGATCGGAGCGGCGGTGGCCGCGCACCCGCGCGTCGCCGAGGCGATGGTGAAGACGATCCTGACCCGCGGCGTCGAGGGCGGCGGGCGGCCCACCGGCGTCGTCTTCGTGCAGACCAGCCCGGACTTCGGCCCGGCCCGCCGCGACGGAGTGCGCGTGGTGCTCCTGGACCGCGGGCTGCGCTCGGACGTGCAGACGACGTCCCCCTGGCTGCTCGCCGGGGCGAAGACGCTCTCGTACGCCGTGAACCGCGCGGCCGCGCGGGAGGCCGCCCGGCGCGGTGCCGACGACGCCCTGTTCGTGTCGAGCGACGGCTACCTGCTCGAGGGGCCGACCTCGAACCTCGTGCTGCTGACGAACGGCGAGCTCGTGACTCCCCCGCCGAGCCTCGGGCTGCTGCCCGGGACCACGCAGGCCGACCTGTTCGCGCTCGCCCCCGGCCTCGGCCTCGGGACGGCCGTGCGTCCGCTGCGCGCGGACGACCTGGAGGCCGCGGACGCGGCGTGGCTGGTCTCGAGCGCACGCAACGCCGCTCCCGTCCGCGCCGTCGACGGGGCCGACCGCCGCATCGACGCCGACCTCTCTGCCCGGATCAACGCCGCGCTGCTCGCCCGCTGAGACTCCGGTCCTCCCCCGCGGGACGCCCCGCGCCGAGCGCGGACGGCGTCCCGGAGGCGAGAGGGCTCAGGAGAGGCCGTCGACGTCCGCGGGGCCGCGGCCGATGAGTCCGCCGCGGACGTGCTCGACCGTGGGGTCGAGCTGGACCGGCTCGCGCTCGTCCGCCGCCTCGTCGTTGATGACGGCCGACACGATGCCGCGCCAGTCGGTGCCCTCGGCCACGGCGTCCTCGGAGCCGACGCGGCGCGTGACGAACACGGCCTCCGACTCCTCGCCCGCGTGCGAGATGACGGCGAGGACGCCGACGGTGCGACCGCCCGGGTGCTCGATCCGCCACTCCTCGTGCCCGGACGGGACGAGCGAGAACTCCAGGCCCGCGTGCGGGAAGCCGGTGGGGCGCAGCTCGGACGGGGATCCGCTCTGCGGAGGCGCGCCACGGGTGGGGACCCCGGTGCCCTCGCCGCTCGTCGTGCTCATGCCGACGTCGCCGCGGGTTCCGCCGGCCCCGGAGCTGTCGTTCGCCGCGACCATGCGGTCGTCGCCGCTCCGCAGCGCGTCGTCCGCTCCGGTGTAGATGCTGTCGTCTCGGTTCATGGGAACCTCCTTGTCGGCGGCCAGTGTAGGACCGCGGGGTGGGTGGCGAGCGGGCGCCGTTCGTAGACTGGGGGGATGCAGATCCCGGTGACCGGTGCCGTGCGGGTGGACGCGTGGCTCTGGGCGGTGCGCATCTACAAGACGCGCTCCGCCGCGACGACCGCGGCCCGGGCCGGCCACATCCGCGTCAACGGCGAGCGGGCCAAGGCGGCGCAGACCGTGCGGGTCGGCGACGAGGTCCGCGCCCGGATCGGCGGCTTCGACCGGGAGCTGATCGTCCGCGGACTCGTGGTCAAGCGGGTCGGTGCGCCGGTGGCCGCCGAGTGCATGGAGGACCGGACGCCCCCGCCGCCTCCCCGGGAGTCCGCGCCGGGCGTGATCGTCCGGGACCGCGGAGCGGGCCGCCCGACCAAGCGCGACCGGCGCGACATCGAGCGGCTCCGCGGGTTCTGACGCCGCGGACGGCCTGCGGCGCGGCGCCTCAGGGGGCGAGGGCTCGCAGGCGCTCCAGGAGCCCCTCCGCCGCCTCGTCGAGGAACCGCTGCTGCAGCTCGTCGCCGACCTGGACGAGGGCGATGTCGGTGAAGCCCGCCTCGATGTAGGGCACGAAGCTCTGGGCGAGCTCGTCGAGGTCGGGGCCGCAGGCGATCTGCTCGGCGACGTCCTCCGGGCGCACGAACTGGCTCGCTCCGGCGAAGCCGGCGGGGGTCGGCAGATCGGAGTTGACCGCCCAGCCGCCGGCGAACCAGCGGAACTGCTCGTGGGCCAGCGCCACTCCCTGCTCCTTGTCGGGCGCCCAGCAGATCGGGATCTGGCCGATCGTGCGCGAGGGGGCGGCGTCCGCACCGCGGACCGCGGTCCACTGCGAGATCAGCTCGGCGTCGGGCTCGGTCGTGATGAGGTGGTCGCCGATCGGCGCGAAGCGGGCGATCGACTTCTCTCCGGAGACCGCGAGGCCGATCTCGACCGGCTTGTCCGGCAAGTCCCAGATGCGGGCGGAGTCGACGCGGAAGTACTCGCCCTCCCAGGTCACCAGCTCGCCGGTGTGCAGCTCGCGGATGAGGTGCACGGCCTCCTCGAGCATGTCCTGGCGCACGGCGACCGAGGGCCAGCCCTCGCCGACGACGTGCTCGTTGAGGTTCTCGCCCGAGCCGAGGCCGAGCGTGAAGCGGTCGTCCGAGAGGATCGCGAGCGTCGCCGCCTTCTGCGCGACCACGGCCGGGTGGTAGCGGATGGTCGGCGCGGTGACGTAGGTCGTGAGGTCGATGGTCGACGTGGCCTGCGCGACCGCTCCGAGCAGCGTCCAGGCGTAGGAGGCGTGCCCCTGCTCGGTCAGCCACGGCGAGTAGTGGTCGCTCGAGACCGCGAACTCGAAGCCGAGCCTCTCGGCGTCGACCGCGTAGCCCACCAGCTGCTTGGGTCCGCTCTGCTCGGTCATCAGGGTGTATCCGAATCGCACCATGGTCCGTCCTCGTTCCGCTCGTCGTGGGATGCCCGGGGGGCACGTCCATGGTGGGCGGGGCACCGGATGCGCGCTAACCCCTTGCCCCGGTGGCGAGCGGCGGCTAGCGCGGCGTCAGACGAAGCGGATGCGGTTCTGCACCCGGGTGCGGACCTCGAACGACTCGCCGTACCCGCCGAGGCGCGGATCGTCCGTGCCGGAGCGCAGCAGCTGCGGCAGCAGCGAGCGGCGGATGACGACGGCACCCTGGTGCCGGCCGCGCTCGACCTGCTCGAACGGCTGCTCCAGCGCGTCGTCCGGCACGACCACGACGCTCGCCGAGAAGCGGACGCCCAGCTCTCGGCCGAGACGTCGCGCGGCCTTCGCGAGCGAGGCGATCGGCTTCTCGTCCTCGGCGATCCCGGGGCCCTCGAGCTCGCCCTTCTTCAGGCGGACCGGGTCGCCCCAGTCGGCGGAGGTCAGCGCGAGCAGGCCGGCCGGCCCGAGCACGAGGTGGTCGATCTTGAGCCCGCCGTCGCCGACCGCGACGTCGTTCCAGATCGTGTAGGCGATGCCGAGGGCGCCGACGAGCGCGGCCGTCGCCTCCTCGGCCTGGGCCTTCGCGAGCCAGGAGCGCACCTCACGGGGAGCGGAACGGACGATCGCCGGGTCGAAGGGGTCCTCGGTCTCGACGCCGCGGCCGAGCCACTCGCGCACCAGGCGGAGGTAGTACTCGCGTGCCGCGCCGCCCGGGTGACCGTAGGAGCGGGCGCGCACGGCCGAGGCGGTCTGCGGGCGCGGCGAGCCGGTGTACGGCGACTGCGGGGACGACGTCCCGGGGGCGGGGGCTCCTCGGTCGTAGTCGCTGCGGGCGGAGGCGCTGCCGATCCGCTCCCAGGCGAGCTGCACCGCGTGGAACGACGCTGCGTCACCTCCTGTGTCCGGATGGGTCTCGCGGAGGCGGAGCCGGTACGCCCGGCGGAGCTCGTCGTCGGACGCGGTGGCGGCGACGCCCAGCACCTCGTAGGGGGTGCGGGCGGCGTGGCTGTCGGGCATGTGCTTCCGGAGGTTGCAGAAGTCCATGAGTATGCATGAAGTGAAGTTCGGCGTCGACACGTTCGGCGACGTCACCGCCGGCCTCGACGGCGCCCCGCTGCCGC